>DQGV01000190.1 GCA_003524705.1 Anaerolineae bacterium
CCTAATTCTTCTTTTGCCTGTGCAGCATCTACATCTAAAAGACGCATGGCGATTTCGGTTTGCAAAATAAAATTGGATAATGCTTGCGCGGGACCATCATGCATTTGGCGAGACAATCTTTGTCTCTCTGATTCTTGGGCATTAACTATCATCTCAATCCCTGCCATCTGACTTTTTGCTCCAGAAGATGCTGAAGAACTGCCACCATCACCATTTCCAGACGAAAGCAACTTCTCTAAAGTTGCTTTATATTTTTCAAGGTGTGATTTATCGTTTTGTAGTTTCTCTAACTGACCACGCATCACAAATAATCTTTGCTGGGCATCTAAGGCAGAATCATACGCCATTTTGATTTCATCTACATTCCCACCTTGTTTTTGTGATTGTTGCAAATGAGAAGTAATAGCAGTATTTCTCTGCGTCAGTTTTGATAATTCGCCTTGACTTTGCTCAATCATCAAAGTTACTTCACGCAAAGCACGTTGTGTTTCTGTCAATTCATTACTAAAGTCAATTACTTCTTCAGACATACCATCACTCCTGAGAATGAATATCCGTATCGCGTAAAGTTACCCATCCGCGCTTCAAAGCATAGACGACCGCTTGAGTACGGTCTTCTACACCAAATTTTCTCAAAATTGCAGTGACATGATTCTTAACAGTTTGATGGCTGATACCAAGCAAAGCCGCAATTTCTTTATTACTCATGCCACGTACCACACAAGAGAGCACTTCCATTTCACGTTCAGATAAAGGATGAAATGGCGTACCAGGTTCACTGTAAGAACGACGCGCGCCTTCCATCCTTTCTTCAATCCATAATTCAAGTTCGCGTCGTGTAAAGACGTTATTAGCAAACACAAATTTACCTTCAGCCACTTCACGAATAATGCGAGCCAATGATTGTGGTTCGATATTTTTTGAACAATAGCCATGTGCGCCAGCCAATGCCGCATGAATGGCTTGCTCAATATCATCATAGCCTGTCATCAGAATGATGCGCGTGCCGAGGCGTTCTTGTGAAACTTGATGTGTAATTTGCTGACCATTCATGCCGGGCAAATTTACATCCAAAACTGCTACGGTCGGTTTTTTCGTTTGGATTAAATCCAACGCTTCATCGCCAGATGAAGATTGGGCGATGATACGCATATCTGTTTCTAAAGACAAAGCATCTACTACGCCTTGCCGAAACAGCGGATGGTCGTCAACAATGAGTAATGTAATTGGGTTCATCCCGGGAGATTCTCTCTCTTGATTGGTTTCTTCTATTTTAACCTATTATGGGCGTTTCCACAGATAGACTGTCATATTTTGTTCGCCCATTGCAATAGTAATTGGGCTACCCGTTACAAAGGCAATTTCAGCAGAAGCAGTCAATTGTGGATAAAAACTTGGGAACGCAATCAAATAATCTGCATTATTTTCATTTAAGAACACTGCCAATTGTTCTTCATCACGGATAAAGGGTATCACTTCTGGAGATATTAACCCAGCGAGGTCTATCAGCGGATGCTCATCGAAGTAGCCCAACGCGCCGATATCGTGCGCGGCAATTGTTCTGCCCGCGGGTACATTCTCTGCAACCCATTTCGCTGTCACCACCATTTCACTTTCAATCACCCCTACATCTTGTGCATAAGACCTAGCACCTAAGAAAACAAATGCAATGACAAGCATGATAATACTGCCACGCCATATCGTCTGCCCCACCCAATGATAGCGATTGAATAATTTACTTTTATCAAATTCTGCAAAAGCTAATAAACCGAATAAAAAGAAAATAGGCATGGCAGGCATAAGATAACGCCCATGTTGGTAGACAGGCAAACGCGATGTATATAAATATAAATATCCGAAACACCATAAGATGGCGGCAATACTGCCCCAGTTTTTTTCACGAATAGATTTTATAACCCAAGCCATCACACCAGGCAATAAAACTAAACTTGGTCCAACTAATAACTGCAAAAGCATTTGTCCTAGCCGTTCAATGATTGGAAGGGCTTGCCACGAAGCATATTCGGCTTGTTTGGCATAAAAGGTATTTGGCATAGGCGTTCCGCCGATGGCGAGATTAAAGAGAAGATAAAAAAGAAAAATTGAGCCAAAACCAATTAACACAGGGAAAAAAGCTCTTAAACGTGAACGCATATCATGTTCGGTCAAAAAAATAGTGAATGCAATTGGGGCAAGCAAAGTTAAACCATCGGGGCGAATCCAAACTGACAACCCGGCAAGCAAGCCTAAAGTCAGGTAACGAGGCGAGTTTGTCATCAAAAGAATCATAACGATTGTGACAATCAATCCATGCAACAAAGTTTCCATGCCAGACATTGCCGCCCAAGCCAAATGCCATTCGAGTGCGATGAAAATTCCAACCCAAGGAAATTTAGGGCTATAAGAGTTAATAAGTTTACGAACTGTCCACTCGCATAACACTGCTAACGAAAATAATATAACAATACCAAGAAAATATGACCATATATATGGAGCAAGATTTATTAAGAAGCCTATTGAAAGCAACGCAGACCAAAGTGGTGATGTAGAACCTGCGGATGGAATGCCTAAACGAAATGACCATTCGCCATGTTGTGCCAAATTACGCGCATAGGTTTGATGAATCCACGAATCATCTAATGGGAAACCAATAGCATAAGTGAAATGGCTTGTTATTAAATAAACAGAAGCAATGATGATGACTGTGAATGCGATGATAG
>DQGV01000042.1:0-3198 GCA_003524705.1 Anaerolineae bacterium
GAATAAGGTGTGTAGACTGTGTACGGTCTGCCATCTCCCTTCAAAACATGTTTTGGATGATGAACTGTTTGCGCATGAATTAACTTCAATAGCAAAACTTTTTGGATAAATGAATCTCGTTCGCGGGCGTACGGTGTGAAATCTTCTTCCGCGTAAATGGCTTCGGATTTGGTTTCGTCAAATAGTTTTCTTAATTCATCAACTGGCTTTCCTTTACGGATGACGAGATACGAATTTCGTTTTCGTAACTCTTTATCTAATTCACTTAATCCTTCGTAAAGGAAATTTTTTCGGCGGCGAGATTGCGACTCAAATGCTGGGTCTAAAATAAATGTTGGGATGACAGAACCAGCTTGAAGCGCGGAGTGAAGCGCGAGGTTATCTGTGAGTCTTAAGTCGCGACGAATCCACCAAATCGAAGTCATATCAAAAACTTACGCAAGCATTTCAGGAATAATAGGTGACGGCACTTCATTCGGGTATAGCTGATGCAAAACGGTGATGACTTGAAATGCGGTATCTACTTCAAAGGTATAAAAGCCTTCGTAAATGCGCGGCTCGCCGGGCATACGATTTGCTGGTGTAATTTCTTCAGCTAGCAATGTTGCACTAATACCTGCACCATATGCAATGACATACCAATAGTGTTCCAGTGGTGTGTTTTGTGTGTTGATAAAGGTAGTGTTTGTGAGTTCAGGTAATGGAGAATCTGGTACACCATACAACCATAATTTTTTGGAAGAGCGGGCAACTTCTTGATAGCGTTCTAACTGCGGTGTAATGCGCGAAAAATATTGAAATGAAACATGCGCATCGGCAACCCTTTTATTGCGGATGATGAGGTCTTCAATCATGTGACTGATGGTGACCATACCATCCACTGTGAAGATGTAGCGAAAGGTGAGTTTTTGTAAATCGTTGGCAGTGGTGTTGCTTAGCAATGCTTCGGCACGTGGTTGATAGTGCGGAAGAATACGGTGATAAAAATTTCCTAATACATCGTTTGACATTTGTTTTTTCCTTTTTTATATTTTTTTCGGAAACCACGGGAAGAAAGCACTCGTGCGTTTGATGTACTCTGTATAACCGGGTTTATTTTCTTGTAGGGTTCTTTCAAGCATCGCAACGCCTGAAATTTTGACTAATAAATAAGTCATAATGATTGGGCTAAAAATCGTCCACCATGCGCCTGCTGAAAAGGCGATGAGATAAAAGCCCCACCATTGAGCGGCATCACCAAAATAATTGGGGTGACGTGTCACGCTCCAATAGCCAGTGGTAAGTAACTTACCTTTGTTGGCAGGATTGGTTTTGAATTTTTTAAGTTGAGCATCTCCGCCAGCTTCAAACATAAAACCAATCAGCCAAAGCCCTGCACCGACCAAATCACAATTGCATTGAAGTGGCGTTGGGGTGCTGGAATTCACTGCAATCAATGGCGCTGCAATAATCCAAAGCAAAACGCCTTGTAGTAAAAACACTTTGAAGAAACTTTTCCACCACCAACTGGCTCCATTTTCTTCACGCCATTTGGCATAACGAAAATCTTCGGGTTGACCATGATTGCGTTGATAAATATGAATCGCAAGCCGCAAGCCCCAAATGCTGACAAGTGTTCCCAACAAGATAGTCCGATTCGAAAATGAATCGAGGTTAAGCCATGTAGTTACCCAGAAAACTATTATGAATCCTAAGCCCCAGAAAATATCTACAATGCTGGTGTTTTTGAGTCTCAAACTCAAAAGCCAGAGCAAAACCATTAATACTAGAATCAGAATTCCACTCAGTGACCATAACGATAAAAATGACATACACTACCTCTTACGTTTCAATATAATTTTTTAGCCAATGCTTAATCGGGTCGCCCTGACCATTAATTTGTTCATCCACTGCATTGGAATAACTTTTCATAAAATGTGAAAGTTCTTGTGGTGGGCGATTATGCGTTTTCAGTAAAGTTTTCAGCCAATCCATTTCTTCGGTCACATGTTCCATGTCACCGAGTTGTAAGGCGGCGATGATGTTATTGCCTAAGAAATAAATTCCATTATTTAATTCTTCAGGGCTAATGGATAATGGCTGTAATTCTTTTTTCAAAGATGCTTCGATGAGCGTGCGCTTGGTGATAAACCCATGCATAGCAGAAATATGCGCTTCAGACGCAGTCTTGGCCGGTTTCTCTTTTATTCTGCTTTTTAATAATCTTTCAACTTCTTGAATAGAACCTTCGATGTTGTTGCCGAGAAAATGTCCGGGCATATAGTCTATGATGTTGGGGCGCAAGTTGAAGATGCGTCCGCCGAAAGCCACATTTGTATTTTGTTTTGTTAATGCTAATAATGTGGTTTGTAATGAAGCGGCACTGACCAAAGTTTGAGCAACCAATATCACTAAATTGGCTCTCACTTTCATAGCGGTTTCAGCAAAGCGTTCGGTGGGGACGTTAGCACCGAGGTAAATAACATTTAATCCGCGGCGACGTAACAATAATGAAGATAATAATGGTGTAAAAGTGTGCCATTCATTCGGTGGGCAACCGATTAACACAGTTTGCGGTCTAGATGGTGGTGGTGAGGCACTTAGCAATGCGTCAATGCGGCGCATGGCTAAACCAGATGCAAAATGTTCTTGTTGCACACTGGCATGATTCATGTACCAGAGTTTGCCAATCTCAGATAATCCTTTTTGAATGACTTCAATACAAACATCTTCTATTTGAAACATAGAAAAAGCTCTGTTCAATGTTTGTTCGGCTTGAATTTCATTGAAGTTCAAACAAGCCGAAACCCATTCTGTTCGCAAGGCAGACATGGTGGTTTCGTTTGTGTTAGGAGATGTGGAGGCGTTGTTAATGCCGAGTGTCCCCGAACCTGCTAAAGGGTCAGCGCCAGAAGCGGAGATTTCATTCCATAAATCTACTGCGCGTGAAATCGAAAGCCCTTCGCTTTGTCTTGTCATCAACCATTTGATGGTTTCAATATCATATTGCGAATACAAACGATGCCCGCCTCCAGTGCGTTGCGGTTTGGGCAAGCCATAGCGGCGTTCCCATGCGCGTAAAGTATCAGCCGCTAGACCGGTTTCTCGTAGAACTGCTTTTAAGTTGAAGGCGGGAATTTTGCTTAACATACGTGTCCTTTATGCAGGGTTTAGAGTTGGCTTGCCAACCTTTTGCACAGCAATTGTACTAGCCTCTTG
>DQGV01000042.1:3432-3906 GCA_003524705.1 Anaerolineae bacterium
AAAATTCTTTCAGTTGTTAAGCGTGCGGATAATAAGACAATCGGTAAGCCCGTGCCAGGATGAGTGGATGCGCCCGCGAAATATAAATTTTTATATTTGTTATGCCGATTTTGCGGACGTAAATAGCCAACTTGCCAAAAGTTATGACTCAAGCCAAACGCCGCACCTTTTTCAAGATTGAAACGCGTCTTCCATGTTTCAGGTTGGTACACCATCTCAAACTTGATATGCTCTTTCAAATCGCTGATTCCAAATTCTTTATACAAACGCATGAAAACAGTTTCACGCGCGCGATTAATTAATGCATCCCAATCTTGTTTAGACCTAGCATCTAAATGCCCAACTGGAACTAACACATACAAAGTATCTTCACCTTTTGGTGCGGCAGATTCATCTGTTCGTGCGGGAGCATGAACATAAAATGATGGTGATTCAGGTAAATTGTGTTTTTCAAAAATATCATCAAACGAAGCT
>DQGV01000318.1 GCA_003524705.1 Anaerolineae bacterium
ACAGAAAAAATGAAAAATAATATCAACATGCTTAAACAGTATGTAACCGCATTGAACTTTACAGATAATGCCTCCGCTGTTCCAAGAATGTCATCGGTGGCATGTTCAAAAATTGCACTTGAACTTGGCGCAGAACCTGTCATGCAATTGAGTGCTAGAGAAAAAACTCGCGTCGGCTTGCAATCTGATGTGATTGGTGCATCAGCATTAAGCGTTCCCAACTTTTTATGTTTAACTGGCGACAGTATGATGATGTCACCTGGACCCAAAGGGCGCATGGATATTGTAGATATAGACTCGATTCAAATGTTGTGGATTCTGCGTCGGTTAAGAGATGAAGCGAAATATCTCGATGGCAGAGAAATCAAAAATCCGCCACAATATTTTCTTGGCGCGGCGGCGAGTCCCTTTGCATCTAATATGAAATTTCAGGCATTGCGCGAACAAAAGAAAGTTAACGCAGGAGCACAATTCTTCCAAACCAATGTCGTCTTTGACGCCGATGATTTAGATAACTGGCTGAACGAAATTGCCAAACGCGATATTTTAGATAAAGTATTTATTTTGATTGGAATTACGCCACTACGCAGTTTCAAAACGGCAAAATACATGCACGATAAAATCCCCGGTATTTTTGTACCAGAAAAAATTATGCAACGCATGGAAGTTGCCGACCAAAAAGGCAATGCTGAAGAAGAGGGCATTCAAATCGCATTGGAACTCGTTGAAAAAATCAAAGCCAAACAAGGCGTGAATGGCTTGCACATTATGTCTGTCGGGTGGGAAGAAGCAGTGCCGAGAATTGTAGAAGAAGGTGTGCGAGAACAACAGATATAATCTCTCGTTATGAGCAATTTGATATTTGAAGTTCGAATTTGTTTAACCTGCGGGCTACGCTACCCAATTGAGAAAGATTCTACATTTGGGATTCGTTGCCCGCATTGTTTAGGTGATACGAAGGTTGTTTCACAAAAGATAATTCACGAAGAAGATAAATCTCGTAAACAAGTAAAAAACAAAAATAAACTATTACGTGCCGTTTTATTAGACAACATTCGTTCGGCATGGAATGTCGGCTCGATTTTGCGCAGTGCTGATGGCTTAGGATTTGAGCAAGTTTTCTTATGCGGTATCACGCCAACGCCAGAAAATGAAGCGGTTATAAAAACTTCGCTTGGGGCTGAAGAAACAATTCAATGGTCTTATCATAAAAATGCAGTGGAACTTGTTAAAGGTTTGAAAGTTAAAGGTTGGAAGGTTTATGCTTTGGAAGAAGACGAAACAGCCGTTGAGGTGCAAAAGGCAGAAAGTGGAAAGCAGAGGGCAGTATTGATTGTCGGTAGCGAAGTGACAGGTGTGGATGGCGAATTATTAAGCTTATGTGATGAAATTTTTTACATCCCTATGCAAGGGGAGAAACGCTCGTTAAATGTAGCCATTGCATTTAGTATTGCAGGTTTTGTATTGGGGAATTAGAAACTTTTTGAAAAAGCTGGCGTATGTCTTCTCTATAAAAAGGAGATAACATGAACGTACAAAGACAAGCATTGCGCAGGTCAAAAAATAATCGTTGGATTGCAGGCGTGTGTGGCGGGCTGGGTGAATTTTTCGGCATTAACCCATTTTGGTTTCGTCTTGCTATGTTCATTGCATTCATTCCTGGCGGTGTACCGGGAATATTGATTTATTTGATTGCGATGATTATGATACCAAGTGAATAGTATAGATTGACTTAAAAAATAATTAAAATATAAAAAGTTTAATAAAAAACTGGAAGTATTTCAGCTTCCAGTTTTTTGTACTGATTTTTTAAACTATGTTTTAGAGTTACTTCTTTTGCGCGTTGATTTCTGCTAAAACTTTCTCAACCATTTCTTCGGTAATGCCTGCCTCTTTGGCTTGTGGCATAGCCAAAATAGCCTTTAACGTCATTCCGCTTGCCAAGGCAAGCATGGGGTTTTTAGAAACACCTGGCGCATATTTTTCTAAAATTTCGACTGCGTTGGTGTCATCTAAAATTTCACCGACTTTTGTATCTAACGTGTATGCCATTTTATTCTCCTTTATTTCATAAACAGGTTGATTGACAAATTCATTATAAAGCATATTAGTTCATGCGGATTTGCTTTCGCCAGACCCAGCCAGCTAAGAAGAACAAACCAATGACGGCGGGAATGCCGGCGATGATGAGGTAAACGCTCAAAGGAAAATCATGGGTGGTGAGCACATACCAAATTGCCCATCCGATAAATAGAAGCGCGCCGATCCATTCCCATTTCCAAGCAAGGGCTATCGCAAGAGCTAACAAAATGCTGGGGATGAGGTGTATCAGCAATGCAAAAAGCGTTCCCCAAAAGCCCAACTTCATATCAAATACATCTAAGGCAAATAGACTGAGAAACAGCACGAATAATATCCCCGCAACGCGTGGTGTCCAGAACAAGGTTTGCTTAATCGTTTTGTTCATGGCATCCTCCATTTTCATAGTAGCACGCCATTTATTAATTTTGTGTCTGAATCAGCCGCTTTGAAGTGACAACTTCCAGACTGC
>DQGV01000333.1:0-3159 GCA_003524705.1 Anaerolineae bacterium
ACATACGTCCAAAAGCGAGCGTTGCCAAAACCAATCACCACGTTATTACCACCTACTTTTTTAGTGGTATGACAGGTAATTCTATCTCCATGTTTTTGACCACAATGAAGGGTGTAATCGTCTCCACCTTGCACTACTACAAAACCAGTGTTAAGTTCCTCTTTTGTAAACTCACCACTGACTCGAAATATAAAGGTTGGACCAGCACTATTATTTCGCACTTCTATCAATTCAAGTGCCTGACCGGCAAAAACTGTACTTGGAGTGAGTGCCAACAAAACGATTAAAGCGACTATTGAATTTAGAATTTTTCTCATAAAGCAAATCCTCTAACTACGCTGAACAGGTTGACGTCAAAGAAAGAAGCGAACAATAAAATTATACTTTAAAATTCGAGTCACAATATGCTAAATTTTTGGGACGAATTGCGTAGTGTATAATTTTAGGAATGTGTATCTTAATCAAATAGAAGAGGCAGTATTCAATGAAAATAAAGTTTTTTGCTTTGATTATGCTTCATTTAACACTTTTAGCATGTAATTCATCAACACCTACTCAAAATATTAATACCCCCATTCCTCTTATCCCTACTGAACAAATTTCAACACCCATATCATCTGTACCATTTACCCCAACACAAGCGGGTATACCAGAGCCTGTCGTGATTGAAAATTCAAATGGCTGGGTTGTTTATGATGATACGAATAATATTGTGAGTGTAAACCTTGATACAGGTGAAACAAAAGTATTAATCTCAAGAAAAGAAGTTGAAGCTATCCTGATAGAGGATAAATCTTCACTTTCTTATACATACGGCTATGAAAAGCCAATAAAAATTATTCTCTCGCCTGATTTTACAAAAGCATTGATATCTATCTGCGCATCTTTAGACAATAATTTCCGATGCGTTTTTGAAGACTATATATACACAATCAGGTCTAAATCTGCGATTCGATTACAGCCAGCACCGGGGGCATATGGAGTATATTGGCAATGGTCACCTGATAGCTCAAAACTAGCAGGCGCGGCATGGACTTATGTCGGAGCGGAATATCGGCTAGAAAGGTTTTACTCGATTAGTAGCAGTGGTACGGATTTAAGATCCCTAGCATTGATTATCGATAACCATTGGCAAATTGCTTGGCACCCTGGCAATTCCGCCATTCTTCCTTTGACATTTGTTCAAAATTTCCGTTCCATCTTAACAGACGCTTCCAGTGAACCGGGCATTTTTATGGCAGGGCTAGCCCAACGTGACAAAATCATGTGCATCAACTTTTCACCAGACTATAGCAGAGTTGCTTTTGTGTTGCGACATGAATTGCCCGGAAATCAGGATTCGCTTTATATTGCCCGTTCTGATTTTCAAGAAATTGCATTGGTTAATAGTTTTGCTACAGATCCGCGCTATTCATGTCATGTAAACTGGTCAGTAGACCAAAACTTTATTCATATAGATTATCAATATATTCAAAGAGAAGAGACAGGCTTTGAGGATTTAAGTGTTCCAGTCTCAGGTATTGACAAAGTCATCAACATTGCAAACAAAGTAGAAGTTTCAACTCCTGCTAACGCTCAAATTTGTGGATTTAAACCAGAGCAACTTATCTATATAAATAATGGAACATCAAGCCTGGATTTATTTAACCCTACAAATTCTGAGGTTATTAATCTGCCGCAAAATGTTAAAGACGCTGTACAAGGTTGCCCAATTCAGTGGTTTCCAGAAGAGCCTGAACCAGAAGTTTCGGAAGGAATTGCCACTGAAAATGCTTGTTACCCTAACAATAGTTATATAGATGATGATGTAGACCCAGAAAATATCCCTGATGTATTTGATTTGATTGAAGCCTCATCTTCACTTGAAGGTGAGACATTAAGCGTAGTATTGAAATCCAGCAAATTCACAGAATATCTAGTGGAATATCTTAGCCCGAATGTGACTGACTTTTTAAATGGCTGGGATGTATTTATAGATGTGGATAACAACACGTTAACAGGTGATTCGATTGGAATTGAATATCGTTTTTCGGTTGCTATTCGAGCAGGGAGCGAACCACAAATTGGAAGTGTGATTCTTGCTTATGACCCAGTTACAGATACATACGTAAGGTCTGGAACAGTAGAAGTTCGTTTTGATACGCTTAACCAAACCCTAAATCTTAGCGGAAGCATTGCGGGCATAAATCCAAATTCACGTTTGGTCTTTTTATCCCGCCTCAAAGATTCTACAACCAGAGAAGTCACGGGAGACCGTATTTGTGAGTAAGAATCATAGAAAGTAGAAAGTAGTTTTGATTCCCACTCACCACTTTCTACTTCCCACATCAATTCTCCATCTTTCCTCTTTCTTCTTTCTTCTTTCCTCCAACCCAAATCCCGATTCACCATTCCCAATTCCCTCCTTCTTGCAACTTTTCCCACCTGACTCCTGTATTACACTTTAGACATGAATGCGCCCACAGACCGCGACCTGATTCTGCGTGCCAAATGCGGTGATAGTGAAGCGTATGGTGAAATCGTCACCCGCCATCAAACCAGTGTGTTCAACGTCTGCTATCGCATTCTGCATAACCGCAATGATGCCGAGGATTTGGCTCAAGAAACTTTTATGCGTGCTTATAATCGCCTCAACACTTTTGATATCGAACGCGAATTCGCTCCGTGGATTCGGCGCGTGGCGGCAAATTTGTGTCTCAACTTTTTGGAGTCACAAAAAACTTCAACGCAGTTAGACGATGAACGGGATGAAGATAAAAGCCAAAGTCCGAGTGGACAGGTTGAAGTTAAAGAAAGAAGCGAAAAAATTCGTCAAGCACTTGCATCACTTCCATCCAATTATCGCCTTGTTGTCGAATTGCGTCATTATCAAGAAATGTCTTATGATGAAATTGCAAACGAATTAAAAATTCCATTGAGCGACGTGAAGAGCCATCTCTTTCGCGCGCGCAAATTGTTAGCGGAGAAACTTCATGCACCTGACTGATGAACAACTCAACGAATATGTAGATAACGAAACCAACGAACGTGAGCAAATTGAATTGCATTTGCATTCATGTGATGAATGTAATGCACGATTTTCTGATTTACAAAATTTATTTTTGGAATTAGATTCATTGCCTGATTTGCAATTGACTCGTGACCTATCCACACGCTTCG
>DQGV01000333.1:3347-8716 GCA_003524705.1 Anaerolineae bacterium
CGTGACCTATCCACACGCTTCGTTTCTACGGGACAATTGATTCAACAACCTCCACGTTGGCTTACGCTGACAGTTTTTGCACAAGCCGCACTCGCGTTGATTGCATTGATAATTTCAATTCCAGTCATCACAACATATATCCCACAAATTGATACGAATTCATTAATGACTCCATTATTTGAAATTCAATCACTATGGAACACATGGCTTGATTCACTTTCAACTCTACAACTACCGACAATTCCCGAATTCCCAATTCCCATTATTGAAATGTCAAGTTTGTTACTCGCATTCGCAGGCATTTTCGTACTATGGATTTTAGGAAATGGATTGTTATTGAGAAATCAAATTCGCAGGTAGAGACACGGCGTCGCCGTGTCCCTACAATAGGAGACCACATGACCGAACTTTTTCGTAACATTTTCTTCGTAATCGCATTGACCATCACACTGTCATCATATTTTCTTGTCATCAATGCCTTATTCACAAATCGCGTGAACAAAACACAACATGTGATTAATCAAACGCCAGGTCGTTCGTTCGGCTTGGGGTTGGTCAATGCTTTATTTTTTGGTGCCATTGGAATCTTCCTATTGATATTGATTGATGGCAATGCCAATCGTGTTCCTCCAATATTGCGCGTGATTTTGCTTTTCCCAACAATTATCGTGTGGACGTTTTTAATTTCGTTGGCATCTATTGGTCTAACAAGCATGGTCAAAGTGTTAAGCGAAAGAATCTTTCCAGATTTAACTTCATGGAAGCAAATCGTCTGGGGTTCAGCAGTTTTATGTTTTGCTTGTGCCTTGCCATTGGTCGGTTGGTTTTTGTTAATTCCATGTATCTTGTTTATTGGAATCGGCGCGGCAATATTGGGAATTGTGCAAAAAAACTAAATTAAGAATCTTTCCTCTTTCTTCTTTCACTTAAGACGCGCTCGCCCCGCGTCTTTTTTTACTGTTCTCTATTCACTATTCTCTGCTCTCTTCCCTGCAACTTTTTCCCCACCATCCCTGTATCCCTTATATCAAACAAACGAAAGGAAATTCTTATGGCAGACATCTCCGCCATCTTTTTCATCTTATTAATCATCGGGGTTGCATTCCCTGCCATGCTCACGGCATGGTGGCTTTTATTTCCATCACTCATTTCTCGCGCACAAACTCGTGTAGAAAAAACTCCTTGGGCTACATTTTGGATGGGATTAATCACCTTGATTGCTTTCGTCGTCCCCATCATTATCCTCTTCGCGCTTCCCTTCGGACCTGCGAAACTGTTCGGCTGGATTTTGCTTGGTCTTTTGCTGACAATTTCTTCCATCGGTTCAGCAGGCATTGCATCACATTTAGGCAAAAGACTTTCACTCAATAGCAACTTCTCTGCATTGAGCAGTTTCATTCGCGGAGCAGTGATTCTCGAACTCGCCGCATTCTTTCCACTCATTGGCTGGCTATTTGTATGGATTCCGATGTTAATCATGGCTTTCGGTGCAACTACATTTGCTTTATTGAATTGGAATCCGAAAGAAAAAGTAAACACGGAAACAAGTAGACAAGTAAACGTCAACCCAGTCTCCAATCTCTAATCCCCACTGATTACTGTTCACTGATTACTAACCAACTGATTACCATGACCCTTTCACGAAGAGACTTCCTCAAACTCGGCGCACTTGTCACTGCTAGCACAGCCCTTGCATCTTGTGCGCCAGTGTATAGAAAAATCACAGGCGATTTACCCATCACAGCATGGACTCCATTGAATCAACTTGATTTCATGGCGTTGAATAGAATCACCTTTGGAGCAAGAACTGAAGAAAGAACTCGCTTCTTAGAAATTGGGCTAGCAAATTACATCGAAGAACAACTCAATTTTGAATCAATAGATGATTTTGCTTGTGAATTACAACTCTCAACCTTCAAAACACTTGATAAAGATGCCAACGAACTCGAAGGAATCAGCAATCAGCTTTTCGATGGCTATGATAGAGAAACAGTTCCAAACGAATTACGTCAAGCCACATTGATTCGTCAACTATATAGCAAACGTCAACTTTACGAAGTCATGGTTGATTTTTGGTCTGACCATTTCAACATCTTTATTGAAAAAGGTGAATGTTTTTATCTCAAAACAGTAGATGACCGCGAAGTGATTCGCAAACATGCACTCGGCTCATTTCATGATTTAGTATTCACATCCGCACATTCGCCAGCTATGCTCACATATTTGGATAATCAAGTTAACGAAAAAAGTCATCCAAATGAAAATTATGCGCGTGAATTAATGGAACTTCACACATTAGGCGTTGATGGTGGTTATAGTCAACAAGATGTGATGGAACTCGCCAGATGTTTAACAGGTTGGTCTGTCAAAAAACATTTTTGGTTAGGCGAATTTGTTTTCCGCGAAGAGCAACATGATACAGGCGTGAAAAATGTTATGGGGTTAACGATTCAACCTGAAGGTCAGAAAGAAGCGGAACGTGTAATTGAAATGCTCACGTCACATCCTAGCACTGCAAAATTTATCGCCACAAAATTATGCCGTCGTTTTATTGCCGATAATCCGCCACAAGAAATTATCGAAAAAGTTGCGAGAACTTTTTTACAAACGAATGGCGATATTAAATCTGTTTTGCGTGTTGTCTTGCTGGATGGGCTTGCATACATGCAACCAAAATATAAACGTCCATTAAATTTTGTTTTATCTGCATCGCGCATGTTGAATATTGAAACGGATGCGGTTGCAATCAATCGTCATTTGTTGCGCATGGGGCAGGGGCATTTCAATCATCCCACGCCTGATGGTTATTCAGATTTCAGCGAAACTTGGCAAGGAAATTTAATGCCGCGGTGGCAATTTGCATTTCAATTGATTCGAAATGAAATTGAAGATACTAAACATAACCTACAAAATTTGTTAGATGTTTCGCTGACTGAAAATTTGCAAGAAGATATTGATGCAATTTCATCTTTGCTATTAGGCTCGCCAATAGACCGCCTCATTCGTGACGGGCTAATTGATTCTGTTTCCTCAGCAGGTGCAAACACTGACGAAGCCTTGCAAATTATTGTTGGCAGTTTAATTGCTTCACCTGCTTTTCAATGGAGATGATACTCGGTGGTTGAGTAGTCGCGCTCTTGCTCTTTGCGACATATCGAAACCACCAATTAAAAGTAAACATTAAATTAAGTGTTGTGGTCTCGATATATTTCTCGCTAACGCTCGAAATTACTCGACCACCGTTTGAACTGGAGATAAAAATGTTACACACCTTACCAATGATACAAAAAACTTGGATGCCACGCCTTGCATTTGCGCCAAAAAATACTGCGCCTCGTGGTGATACATTAGTCGTTGTCTTTCTTCGTGGCGCGGCGGATGTATTAAACATGGTTGTGCCACATGGTGAAGATGCATATTATCAGTTACGTCCATCACTTGGAATTGCACGCCCAGATGATTCAAGTGCAAAGAAAGAAGAACGCGCAGTTGACCTTGATGGATTCTTTGGTTTGCATCCAAATATGTATCCGTTAATTGATGCGTGGACAGATGAACAACTAGCCATCATTCATGCCTGTGGCGCGCCAGATGAATCACGTAGTCACTTCAAAGCCATGGAATTAATGGAACGTGGCGTAGAAGATGAACGCGGACCTGCCTCAGGTTGGATTGGTCGTCATCTTGCAACATTGAATACAGGCAATTCATCTCCACTTCGTGCAGTTGGCATGGGAACGAATCCACAACGAAGTTTAAGTGGCTCAGTTCCAGTTTCAGCATTACGCTCGATTGTAGATTTTCATTTAGGCGGTGACCAGCAAGCACTTGCTCAAATGCGTTCTGCTTTGAATGTCGTCTATCAAAATGATGTGATGGGACAAGATACATTATCCATTATGGATACATTGGAAAAACTTGACCCACTCACATATCAATCCAAAATTCCATATCCTGATTCTGAATTTGGTTTAGCACTTAAACAAACAGCCATGTTAATCAAAGCCGAAGTTGGACTCGAAGTCTCTGCTATTGACTTAGGCGGTTGGGATACCCATTTTGCACAAGGTTCTGTCAATGGATTGATGCCAAACTTGATGAAAGATTTAGCCGAAGGTCTCGCCGCATTTCATGCAGATATGCAAGACCATCAGAATCAATTAACAACCGTCACCATGTCTGAATTTGGGAGACGTGCTTCTGAAAATGGAAGCCTTGGCACAGACCATGGTCATGGAAGCATGATGATGGTTTTAGGTGGCAATGTGGATGGCGGAAAAGTTCATGGTGAATGGCCTGGAATGCAAGATGGTCAATTGATTGGACCAGGCGATTTAGCAGTCACAACTGATTATCGTGATGTATTGTCCGAAGTTTTGACAAAGAGATTAAATAACCCCGCCACGAATGAAATTTTCCCTGAATACCAGCCAGTGATGAGAAATGTTTTGAAATAAAATTGTAGAGACACGGCGTCGCCGTGTCTCTACAATAAATTAATTCCCACCAAAATCCACAGTGATATACCCGCCAAAATCACTATCAGCATAATACGCATATCCAACCCCGATTTGCTTAATCGTTGGATTTAACACCACTTCCCAATGACCTGCATCTGCACGCCATTGGTCAATTGCGTTTTGAGGTGTTCCAATCGCGATAATTTCATAATAATTAAATGATGTATAGCCTGCATCTGCAAGTCTATCTCCGATATACGAGCCGTCTGAACCTGTGTGATCAAGGAAATTATTACATGCCATATCCGCACTATGTTTTTGTGCGGCAGATGTTAATTGTGCATTGACAGTTAATGAATTTAATTTTGCCGCAACACGCGCTTGATTAATCAATGAAATGATTTGCGAAACATAACTTGAGTTTTGTGTATAAGCACAATTGCTATTTCCGCCAGAAGGCACATACGGAGTTCGTGTTGTTGAAGCATTTGGTGTTTGAGGTGTGATATTCCCTACGACAATTCTCAACCAAAATATTTTTTCTGTTCCAATGAAAATGCTATTTCCATTTTTGTTATGTAATGTGAAATTTCCTTGATAGGTTCCATCCGCTGTAGGCGCAGTCAAAATGATTGAGACTTGCACAATGCCTTTCGGAGCAGTATCAGGTACAGGCGCGGATTGAGGCGCAGATAGTTGGTCACCTGAGTCAAATTGAATGGTGTATCCAATCCAATTACAATCTCCAACATTTTGAAATTCCCAAGTCTTTGTAAATTTTTCGCCCGCATTAATTTTTGTATCATCAGGTATGGTCACATCACGCAACAAAATTGCGCTGTCTTTACAATTTGCATTTTCTGTAACAGCCAATGTTGGAGCAAGTGTTGATTCAAAAGTTGGAGTCAA
>DQGV01000093.1 GCA_003524705.1 Anaerolineae bacterium
TTTACGCATACTTCTTCTCCTTATGAAAATATTTTTTGACAAATCTGCGAAAGCCAATCTCTTTCCGATGCCTCCTTTCAGTTGTCTAAACGATTTTACTAGAAGAAATTATTTATTATGAAGAAATGCACACCACCCATTAGGGTGAACAATTAAACTCGCCTCTTACTTGATTGATAACTGCTGACTGCTCCGTGCTACTTTCGGTTTCTCTTTCGATTCTGCTCCACAACGTACACAACATCGGACCAACATAATTCTTTGAAACTCTGTAAGATGCTTGTGATAATTCTACCGCCTTTTCCCAATTGTTAACATGAGAATACCCTTCGATATAGACAAATCTTTCGACAGGGTCATTGGGTGTATCACCTAATGCAAATGCTAAATCGGCTATTCGCACAACTTCTCCCCAATCTTTTTTCTGGCGTGCTAATTCGGCTTGAGAAAAATAATAGCACCAATCTTTTTCTGGTTCGCTTCCATAAAACTGATTTGGTAATTGATAGGCTTTCTCAAACAGAATCACATTTTGATTTGTATATCGAGCCACATCTCTCAACGCTGGTGGAAGCAAACGATTATTTTCTTCCACTTCTGGGTCTAACACGCGGAAGCATTTCGGCGGTTCAAAATAGACTGCCACAATGTTGGTTGTATTCCCATAAAATGTTGGACCAATGTAATACAACTCGTGTGGCTGACCAGGTTCAACACTTGGTAAAGTTTTCCCAACGCGAAACGAAGCATAGTACAACATCAAATTCATATCGCCGGGCGGACTATAAATCCAATTCAATGGACCTGTTAATGAATTATCTGAAAAATAAGTGACAGGGAAATCATTGGCTAACAGAATCGACCCTTTTTCAAAATTCGGGATTCGTTCCGTCATTTGCCAAAATAATTGTTGTTGAGTATGCCAATCTCTGCGATAAATATCTTCGAGTTGGAAATGTCTGCTTCCTGCAAAGCCAACCAGCAATGCAACCAGAATCATTTGTGTTCTTTGATTTTTTATCAATGTAATCATGCTGGCTAACAAAATACTTGACCCCAACATAAATGGAAGCATGAATCTATCCATTGAAAAGTTGAATTGTGGCATGTTGCCGCTCACCCATACTGCACCGCCTGAAAGTCCCCATAGGATTAATCCAAGCCAGCCTGCGCGTTGAGCAAAATCACTATCTTTAACATTATCTGTTTTAGATTTGAAAAGATAAATGCCAACCAACACAATCGTCACAATTAATAAAACAATCATCAAAGTCAATGTGACTGGACCAAAACCAGTTACACCAATATCATAAAACGGATTCAGCCAAGCCTGAAACACTGTCCGCCAGAAACTTAATAAGACGTTATTGATAAGCAACAAAATGCCTGCAAAAAAATCCTCTCGAATTGCATCTAACAAAACATAGCCATAACTTGCGTTTTGATAAGTGAAGAAGAACGCACGCCAAATGGTCACACCGAGGAAAATGCCGAAGTATGGCAGAAACATTTTGACGGTCGAAATGAGGCGTCCTTTTACATCTCCAGATAAAAATTGATAAAAGAGTATGAGTCTAGCGAATTCAAGGAAATAAAAATATTCCATCGTTATCAAATTGACAAATGCAAAAAAGTAGGAAGCGATAAATAATGGAATGCGATATTTTTCAGATTTTATTGCAAGTAATGAAAGATAAAGTGAAAATAAAAATGCGGACAGCACAATATAAAAATGGCTGTACATGAAAGCAATAAAGTGTTGACCCATGCCGGGGTAAACAAGAAAAAATAAACTTGCCCATAAATTTTGTTTTTCATGTTTTGGATATAACGTGCATAAAATTTTCCATAACAAAAATGCAGTCAGCCAACGCAAGATGATTGCAAGCAATTGCCAAGCCCATGGATTTGCCCCAACGATTGGTATGGTGATTTGATAAATCATGCCCCAAAACGGACGACTGGTTGAGAATGTTTTTGTGAGCATTTCCGAACCGAGTTGGAAATACGTCCACATCCATGGGAATTCATCCCAATAAAATCCGCGTTGCCAGAAAAATAATCCGTAGACTAGGGTGGAGATGAATAATAAAAATAATGGTGTAGATTTATTGGTAAGTTTTATATTATTTATTTTTTCAGAAAAGTTTTTCAGAAATTATTTGTAAGGGCGAGGTAACCTCGCCCCTACGTTTACGGAACAATCCAAGTACCTGTTTCTTTTTTCAATGCTCTCCCAATATTTTCTGGGTTTGTAATCAAGGCTTCTTTGCCACCATTTTCCAAATACCAAATCGCGGCTTGAATTTTTGGCGCCATCGAACCTTTTGCAAAATGTATGCCTTCATCTAAATAGGCTTTTGCTTCAGCAACTGTGATTTTATCTAACCATTGTTGATTCGGTTTCCCAAAATTAATCGCCACTTTTTCAACAGCCGTTGCTATCAACAGCATATCGGCTTTGAGCCTTTGAGCAAGCAATGACGATGCAAAATCTTTATCAATCACTGCCGCCACACCTTGCAATTCGCCATCGCCTCTATCTATTACTGGAATTCCGCCACCACCCACTGTGATGACAACTTGACCG
>DQGV01000332.1 GCA_003524705.1 Anaerolineae bacterium
CTCTTCCGATCTGCCCCCGCAACCATTCTAACTTATTAAAATCACAACCAAATTTATTACTCACTTCTTCTTCACTTGTTTCGTATTCTTCAGTTTTCGTCCACATTTCGTCCACCATAATCAGAAACTATCCGAAATCAATCGTCATTAACGATTTGTAAGTTTCGATTATTCTTTTCCGACTTCGGTAGAATTGAAAAATTCATGGCCACTTTTTCGATCGCTCCACTTACTAAATGAACGTAGTTCATAGTGGTGGAAATATCTTTATGACCGCAAATTTCTTTAACCGTTTTCAAATCAACTCCGTTTGCGATCATTAGAGTCGTAGCAGTGTGCCTGAAGTCGTGAAACCTAATTACACGGCCGCCCCAACGTTTAATATCTTTCGCAAAAATTCGGTTTTTGAAATGATCATGATCAAATGGGTTTCCTTTTTTATTCCTAAAAATAGTTTCATGCGATTCGATTCTATTTTTTAGAACCAACCCAGATCGGTGGATAAGCCGAGTCAAACCTATCCGTTTTTAAAATTGTAATTTGAAAAATATTTTTCTATCCATGATTTTCGTTTTTTGAAAATCAGGAGGCCTGCTCATGCCTAAAATTTGAGTTGTTACCTCGAAGATGAGTGGACTTACAGGCGGAGTGCTCACCGTCAGGTCCGCGCGAGTGGTGTTGAGACAATAGAGTCCACTAAACTCCTTGGAGTGGTTGTGTTGGTTAAAGCTTTTCGTGAGTTCAAATCCTTTTCCACCAAATTTCAAAAAACATGTTTTTCTAATCCATGCCATTGTTATTTGATTTTCAAGGATCGACTATGATCCTCGGTCTTACTTCTACGCCGAGGAAAACTGTTGGGAAGATATTCTCGAGTTCAATCCCAATCTCTCTCTTAAGTTTTGCACCCCCTTGTAGTGAAATTCCATTATTTTTAGAAATGTTTGCCGAGCGTGATGAATAATTTTTCCGGGAATAAATATAAAATGCTTTCTGAGCTTCTTTGAAAAATGCGGCTTTTCGGGCTTAGTCATTATCGCAACCCATCTTAAAATATTATGCGCCACCATCGCAAGTAGTCCGTAAGCGTAGTTAGCATTTAATTTTAAACAGGGAAAGTGTTTTAAGTCATAGCCGTACTTTTCTTCTTTAATAAAGTTCTCGCTGTTACCACGCTTTTGATGGTGGAGATACACCTCTTGAATGGAATATCTTTTTAATTTTTCACTAGTGTTCGAGTTTTCCACAAGTTTTTCTGTGGATAAGTCTAAGGGGAAATTCGTAACGATCGCGTAGTAATCCCAGGGATCTTCATGTTTAAAGCCCTCATCATGAAACAACGAAGATTGACGTCCTTTTTTCTCAAGCTCTATCTCGCGATCTTTGTTCCACGTTCTTTTTACTAGAATCGGAAACACTAATTTAGATTCTTCTTTTTCAGACCACTTGGGTGTCCAGTGCATGCGAGTTATTTCGATTTTTGGAAGCTCCACATTCTTGGCCGCTGCTTTTTCTAATTCTTCCTTTGAATAGACCCATTCGCTCCAGCTTACGCCGGTTGTTTCTAATACTTCTTTCCAGTTCGTTGTCCCGTCATGGGCGGTAATGGTGAATAAAACTCCTAGTTCTACGAGGATTTTAATAACGTCTTGCTTGCAGTACGCGCTATCGGCTCTGAAGAAATCATTGAATTTAAACTTACGCTCTACTTGGGTTTTCCCGTCAGTAAATGATTGCCGAATAAGTGAGTCCGCATCCACACCTGACTTGGTGTTTCCAGGACGCAGCTGAAATCCATGACAGAGGCCAATCTGGTTAAAACTCACCTGAGAGTCTAAACACCATTCGTTTTTGTAGTTAAATGCTAAGCCTTCCATTTTTTCGCCATGCTGCTCATGACTTGTGGAATCCACATCGATGATTAGTTTCTTTGGTTTAAACTTCTCTGGTAACTGATCTTGCATTTGTTTAAAAATATGGCGCGACATTAAATTTAAAAACTGGTTTAGTTTTTCTAAATGTTCAGGTTCAAAGTCTCTTAAAAAATCCCCATGTGTGCGGGCGGCAGCGGTTTTACTGCCAAAAAGTTCCCCTAACTTGGGATCGTTTCTAAAATGATCTAGATCCTCCAAACAATCATAACCATATAAAAACGAGGCCATAATTGTTAGTGCCATCTGGTAGCTGCCCACAGATCGATGAGATGTGCGCTCGGGCAAGCAGGCCATAAACTTCTCTTTTAAAGGAGAGCTATCAAAGAGCTCAATCAATGTCCCTAAGCCCGCCGCCATCGTGAGTTTATCTTTGGTTTTTGATAGTTTTAATGTTTTTAGCTCATCCCGACGCATGGCCATCTTAGTGCCTCCCAGCGAAATGTAGTCTCAATAACAAAAAACCTATTGGTCGTCATTTGCAGAAATACTGCAGAATTTTCATTCACCCAATGGGTGATAGGCATCGGTGAAAACTGCTCAGATAAATCATTAACTTAGAATTTAATTCATCAATTTATTTGCGGATCCAGGTTCCATGTGTTATTCGAATAAATCAAGGGCTATCAGCTATAAACTTTGTTCAAAAAA
>DQGV01000242.1 GCA_003524705.1 Anaerolineae bacterium
GGTTTGGCGCAAAGGCGTGAAAAAGTATTCAGCGGTTGGAGCCTAACATGCACTCACTTAAATTAATTTATGCCTTTCTCAAAATGAATATTCAAATGTCGTTGGCATATCGTGCTGATACAGTTGTAAATATTTTATTGAACTTAATGTGGCTTGGCTGGGAATTACTCAGTTTAAATATTATCTTCAGCAATACACAAACGCTCGGTGGCTGGGGCATCGGCGAACTGATTGCATTGCTCGGTGTCTTTCGTCTCGTCAACACATTGATGATTGCACTCATCTGGCCCAACACCGAAAAATTTAATCAATCCATTCGTGATGGCTCCATGGATTACACCATCTTACAACCCGCCAACAGCATGTTCCTCGTCACATTTTCACGCATCACGGTTTGGAGATTTTGGGATTTGATTCTCGCCATCATTTTGATTTTGATTGGCATCAACATGTCTGGTGACTTAATCACCGCGCCTCAAATCCTGACCTTCCTCCTGCTTGCCCTTTCAGGCATTATCGTCATTTACAGTTTGTGGATTGTTCTGATTGCGCTCACATTTTGGTTCACAAAATTTGATAACAACGTCACCATCCTACAAGCCCTGTTAGACGCAGGACGTTATCCAGCAACAGTGTATCCTGTCTGGTTACGAGTGATAGTCACATTTATCATTCCAATTGCAGTTGCAACCACAATTCCATTACAAGCCTTACGTGGTGAGTTAGGTTTTATGCAAGTTTTGATTTTCTTTTTGATAGGCATTGCAAGTTTTGTTATCGCTTCACAAGTCTGGAAAGCAGGTTTGAAACGTTATAGTGGCGCAAGTAGTTAATCAAAAAGACCAGAGAATTTCTCTGGTCTTTTTATTTATTTTCTTTCCAATACAATCACAGACGAACCATCTTGTGTTGTAAGAGTCAATTGATTTCCACTTAATTCAAAGTTTAGCTTTTGCTCTGATAAGATGTTCAAAAAAACAGTTTCTTGGTCCATGGTTCCTTCACAAAACATCAAAGTTGAATAAACTGGTTCAAAAGTGATTTGATTTCCACTGACTTGATAACCTGCGCCAAATGAATTGCATCCTACACTTCCGCCAAATTGACCATCTGCTCCGAAGTTGATAGAAGTTTCTATATTAGGTAAAGCAGGTGTTGGGTTAGTGGTATCACCATAGGAAATTAATGTCCATTCACCTTCAAGGGATGCAGAATTTCCTGAACAAGCAGAAAGTAAAAGTACGAAAGCAATTAAAAGAAAGTATATTTTTTTCATCATTATCTCCGTTTATAGTTAAACGAAGTTTGTAGATAAAAAGTTCCCGCCTATATTTTCTGATTAAACCCAACCCGATTAAATAATGTAATGCCTGCTGAAGCTGAGACGTTTAGCGATTCAACTTTGTCACTGATTGGAATGCGAACTTTCAAAGTTGCGGCATCTTCTACTTCTGGCGAACAGCCATCTTTTTCACTGCCAAATGCAATCAGGAGTCTTTGTAGCATAGATGAAATTTCATCAACAGTTTTCACCGCATCCATATCCATGACGAGCAAGGTTTCATTATTCTTTTTGCAATAATCCAGAAAATCTTTTGTGCTGGCAGTAATCATCGGCACTGAAAATAAATATCCTCTACTAGCGCGAATCAAGCGGCGATCGTATAAATCAATTGGATCCATATTGAGTAAAAGAATCCCGCCCACACCTAGTGCAAGCGAAGTGCGTGTAATGTTGCCAATATTTCCCGAAATACTTAAGTCTTCCAAAACCACAATGTCTTTTGAAATAGATTTCAATGCTTCTAAGCCAATTGATTTTGGTGTTTGGGCAAGGGCAAACACGCGTGAGAGTTTGTCATTTTCAAACAGTTTTTTTGAAGTCCGTGTAGCAACTTCATGAATCGGAATAGTGTTTGGAATCTGATTTTTGAAATTTTCTGAAAGTCTATTTTCCCCAGCAAAATAAACTGACTCCACTTTTACGCCAGCCTTCAGTGCTTCAAGGATATTCTCTTCATCATCAATGAGGATTTTGTTTAGTTCTTGTCTACCCGAACGAGATAATAATTTCCGAATTGGCTGGGCAAGTGGATGGTTAAGCGAGTCAATTATGTTTGGATTTGTGATTTCAGTCATAAAGACATGATAAACCTTTGAGGATGTTCGTGTCAAGAAAGATTGTATAATCTATGTCATTGTGAGGGCTTTCTTGTACTTTGCCCGAAGCAATCCCCATAATATGAAGAGGTTGTTATGACAGATAACTCTGCACTGAGCATGATTGATACAAACATTCCAATTAAAAATTTTGGCAAACCTGTGATTCAGACAGGGTCAACGACTCGTATGGATTTTGGTGCTACACCTCTTCCATCGGCTTGGATTAAAGAAGGAAACCCAACAGCGCGAAGTATTCCGTTAGCAAGAGCTGAAGATAATAATTTATCTTGTGGGTTATGGGATTGTCAGGCGGGCAAGTTTACTTTCATTTATGGTTGTGATGAAATTGTGCATATTTTAGAAGGCGAAGTGATTATTGAAGAAAATGGTGCAACTTACACTCTGAAAGTGGGTGATGTGGCATTTTTCCCTGAAGGGTTAGAAACTGTATGGACAGTGCCAAAGTATGTCAAGAAGTTTGCGATTTTTCGCTCTGTACGCGAGCCATTGATAGATAAAATATATATGAGATTAAAGAAGATATTGAAAAAAACAATTGGAAAAGCATAGCATTCAATGATGCAAACTATATTCGCCGATGAGGATATTGTGATTATCAACAAGCCTGCTGGGATTTCGGTTTTGCCAGAAGGTTGGGATAAAACCGCAACGTATGTGGTGAAAGAATTAGAAGAACAATTTGAAAAAATATGGGTTGTGCATCGCATTGATAAAATTACGAGTGGAATTATTTTATTTGCTTTGAACCCAGAAGCACATCGTTCATTGAATATTCAATTTGAGAAACATCAGGTGGAGAAAAAATATCATGCGATTTTGAATGGTTCACCAAAGTGGGATGAAAAAGTTACGAAATTTCCTTTACGAGTGAATGTGGGGCATAAGCATAGAACGGTTGTGGATGATAGAAATGGTGTCAATGCTGAAACGAAATTTAAAGTTGAGGAACGGTATCAGGCATCCACGTTGGTTGAGGCGATGCCAATGACGGGTAGAACGCATCAGATACGAGTCCATGCTTACGCGTTGGGTCATCCGCTTGTGGGTGATATTTTGTATAGTGCGCCTGTATCAAAAATCATTCATCGCCCGGCATTACATGCCCGTTCATTAATATTTACTCATCCTGCAACGGGTAATAAAGTATCATTTGAGGCAGACTATCCTGATGATTTTCGAGAAGCATTGACTAAATTAAGCACTTGAAATTATGGTATATTTTTAATCAAGGAGTATAGCCATGAATGAGCGAATCCTAATTATCGAAGACGACCAAGCTATTTTGAAATTGTTGCAACGCGGTTTGGCTTATGAAGGTTACACAGTGGATACTGCTGTGGATGGACGCATGGGTTTAATTGCCGCGCGTGACCATACCCCTGACCTTGTGATTTTGGATTGGATGTTGCCGGGGATGGATGGTTTGGAAGTATGCCATCGTTTACGACAGGGCGGTTCAATTCCAATTTTGATGTTGACGGCGAAAGATACAGTGCAAGACCGCATTCAAGGGTTGGATGCCGGTGCTGATGATTACATGATTAAGCCGTTTAACTTAGATGAATTACTTGCGCGCGTGCGTGCTTTGTTGCGCCGTACGCAACCAGAACGAATTCCTGTTTTGAAATTTGCAGATTTATCTTTGGATACTGGCTCACGCCAGGCGACTCGTGGCGAGCGTACAGTTGCTTTAACCGCGAAAGAATATGAATTACTTGAATTATTTTTACGTCACCCGAAGCAAGTGTTGACTCGTGAAGTGATATTTGACCGAGTCTGGGGTTATGATTTTGGCGGTGAGAGTAATGTCTTAGAAGTATATATTCGCTATTTACGCCAAAAGTTAGAAGCAGAAAATGAAACTCGCTTGCTTCATACTGTGCGTGGTGTTGGGTATGTGTTGAGAGAGAATCCGTAAATCAGTAGCCAGTAATCAGTAATCAGAAAATTGTAAATTGAATGCCTCTTCGCCTGCGCCTGACTTTGCTTTACTCAATATTTATGGGCGGAATTTTGCTCATCTTTGGCACGGCGGTGTATTTTGTTGTTAACTTCATATTGATTACACAAGTGGACAATACACTTGCGAGCGTGGCGCGAGAATTGATTCGGAATGTGAGTATAAATCCAGTGGGGGAGTTGATTGTAGTAAGACCTCCACAATTAAACATGACCGCCAATGCTTATATCCAAGTTTGGAGCATTGATGGCGAAATTGTAGATGCTTCGCCGAGTATTGGTGAATTCAGTGAACCGCTTGACCCTATCGGTTTGTCAAATGGTGAAACGCTCTATCAAGATTCTACTTTTGAAGGCGTGCGTTTGCGCGTGTTGACAGTGCCAATGTCATTAGAAGGTCGCATGATTGGCACATTACAAGTCGGCGCAAGTCTCGGATTAATAGAAGCAACTCGCACCGATTTAGTAAGAATTATGATTAGCATTGGTGTGATTGCTGTTTTATTAGCGGCTTTAGGTTCATGGGCGGTTTTGAAACGGGCATTAACTCCGCTTGAAACTATTGCGTACAGCGTTGATCAAATCAATAAGGCGGATGATTTGTCCCGTCGTATTCCATATCGTGGCAGGCAAGATGACGAAGTGAGTTATCTGGTTGTTTCATTTAATCAAACTCTTGAACGGCTTGAGTCATTGTTTAAATCACAACAAAGATTTTTGGCAGACGTCAGCCATGAACTTCGCACACCGTTAACGGTTATCAAAGGCAATATTGATTTAATGCGTCGCATCAAAACGACGGATGAAGATATCTTAAATGGTATGGATGATGAAGTAGGCAGGCTCACACGTTTGGTCGGTGGCTTGCTTATGCTTGTGCAGGCTGAGTCTGGCAAACTGGCTTTAAGTTTTGCACCTGTTGAACTTGATTTATTGCTCACAGAAGTTTTCACTGAAGTGCGCGTGTTGGCTGGCAGTAAAGTGAAAGTGCATCTTAATGAAATTGATGAGGTAATTGTGCGCGGCGACCGTGACCGCTTGAAACAAGTTTTATTAAACTTGGTTGCCAATGCGATTCAATATACACCCACAGGCGGAGAAGTATATTTAAGTTTATCGAAAATTGCTGGTCAATCACGCCTCATTGTTCGTGACACAGGACCTGGTATTCCAGCGGAAGATTTACCTCACATCTTCGACAGGTTTTATCGTGCTGAAAAATCACGCACGCGTTCAAAAGCAAGCGGGTTTGGATTAGGCTTATCCATCGCTAAATGGATTATTGAACAACATGGTGGGCAAATTAAAGTCGAATCAAAAGAAAGCGAAGGCACTACGTTTGTGATTTGGTTGAATGTGTTGAAGTAGGGATACGGCTCATCCTATCTTAGAGAGGGCGACCATGAAAGTCGCCCTTACGGCAGCCCCAATCTCTTTGCGGCTTGACGGCATAAACTGACTCCGTAACTTGTATACCATTCATTCAACGCATTACTTGATTCAACACCACTGATTGCATCTTGATAAATCGGTGCGCCAAAATAAACATATCGCTTTGTTTGGGCAGACCATAGATATTCATTTTTATTAATAACACTAATGCCACCATTGTAACCAGCCAAAGCTAAACGTGCATTTCCATTGGCAGTATTTAATGAACGAAGTAAATAAGCAAGTCCACGTGCGGCGTTTGTGCCGGGGTCATACGGATTATCACTGGCATGAAAATGAAAAGGCATCACTTGAAACAATCCCATTGCACCGGCAGATGATTTTGCACGTGGGTCGCCACAAGATTCGATTTGCATCACAGTGGCAACCAAGTTTGGGTCAAGAGAAGAAGCGGACGCCCAATTGACGATAGAGTCAGCCCAATACTGCACCTCAGGTCGAAAGATAGGTGAAATGTTCCTCGAAGTGGAATCGGGCGTTGATATCACATCTACAATCAAATTATTTTGAGTTGAAACAGGAAGTGGATTGACAAAATTCCATGCGACAGAAGCAAGGAAAACACTTATAAAAATTACAGCAAACGGGATGATGGTGAAGCCAGATAAACAACCGCTACCTTCATTATATGGGGTAGCGGCTGTTGGCTCATATTCTTTTGTTGTGCGAGCGCGGGGCATAGTTTATTCTCTTTTCTTGGTCTGTTCAGGACCGGGCTCGAAATGATTTTTATTTAATAGGTCTTACTGGTCTAAATGGTCTAACTAGTCTTACAAGTTACGCATCGTAACGACGGTCTCCATTATTATCTGAATTGCGAGCATCATACGAAAGTGGGTGATACGTTGGTTCGGGTGGAATAAATGAAGATTGTTGTGACGAAACAGGTTTTGGTGCCGGGCGGAATGAGTTTGAATTCACAGGGCGATTAATTTGTGAAGCCGGGCGAAGAATAGGTTGATTGGATGGTTGATTGACCGGGCGTTGATATGATTGTGATTGATAACTTGGGCGAGATTGAGAGTTATTGTTATATGATTGGCGCGGTTGATACGATTGATGCGATGCCGCGGTAGTAAACAAACGGTCACCAGCCAATGAAATCGTACCGATAATCAAAACACGAATCAACCATACCATTGCGGCAACAAAAATGGGTACCCCTTGCGCCAAGGCTTGACCACTAATAGAAGTAGTACCTTGAATACCACCATTGTTTGCAATTGCAACCGATACACTCCACCAAATCAAAATTGCATTAAAGCCCGCCGCCAGCAACCATGCGCCAAAGAGATAATACACTTCAGCGGGTTCATCACGACCTTGTTCAGGTGTGAAAATGCGTGCAATGCCGGCAAAGTCAATGCCACAGAAGGCAATTGCAAGGATAGTTGCCCACTTGAAACCGCCAAAACTTAATGTGCCGAGCATATCTTGCAAAGCGTGTTGCGTGGCACTGAAGTTAAAAATTTCAAATGCAATCAAAGCACCAATGATGATGCCACCAAAAGCGGCACCACGATTGATTTCACGATTGTGGGCAATACTATTCCACAAACGGCGGATGCCATCCCCTAATGGATTACGACGATAATTAGACATTTCGACCTCCTTAGCCGATTTAGCCAATTGATAAGAAAGAACAAGTGTTCTAAAATATAGAACAAAAGTTCTTATTTGTCAAGAGGGGAAAATGCCTAGCTATTTGTCACATTACAAGTTAGATTCCCAATTTCTTACGCCTGCTAGAAATGATTTACCAGACATAACTTTTTTGCCCGCAGGTTGGACTTCTTCCAAAATGATTGAGCCATCAGCACATGTCATTGCGCCTCTTCCTTCGACGGTAAACCTGTTTCCTGTTTCCCCAACTTTTTTCTCACCTACACCGACTCGCATCACCTTGAGCAGATTTCCATTCCATTCAAACCATGCTGAGGGCCATGGATTCATAGCGCGCACTCGTCGTTCAATTTCATAAATTGAATGATTGAAATCTAATTTACCATCTTCTTTTTTTAACATGGGTGCATAGGTTGCACCTTCGTCTGGTTGTGGCTGAGGCGTAATGCTTCCGTCAAAAATTTTTGGGAGTGTTTCGATTAATAACTCTGCTCCAAGTGTAGATAATGCTTGAAAAACAGAACCAGCTGTATCGTCAGGGTTGAGGCGGATAGATTTTTTTGAAAGCATGTCACCCGTATCTAATCCAACATCCATTTTCATTATCGTCACGCCAGTTTCTTCATCACCAGCAAGAATGGCGGCATTGATGGGTGCCGCGCCACGCCAACGCGGAAGTAACGAAGCATGAACATTGATGCAACCAAATTTTGGCAAATCCAAAATTTCTTTTTTGAGTATTTGACCGAACGCGGCAACGATGATGACATCAGGATTCCATGTTTTTATTTCTTCAGTCGCTTCTTTTAATTTTTCAGGTTGAAGTATTGGGAGATTTAATTCTCCCGCTAAAATTTTCACAGGCGGTGATTTTAATTCTCGCCCTCGTCCAGAGGCTCTATCAGGCTGTGTGATAACGCCAACTACATCATAGTTTTTGGCAAGCAAACGCAAAGATGGCAATGCAAAATCAGGTGAACCCATGAATACGATACGTTTTGACATGCGCCGATTCTAGCACAGTACTATTGGGTGAAATTTGGCTGGTTGCATGTTGAGATGATTAGATGTAAAATATTGAAAGTTCAAATTTATTTCTTTAGGAGAAAAAATCATGTCTCAAGCACCTATGTCCGATATCACCCAAGACGATAAACTCTGGGCGATGCTTTCGTATCTCATCCCAATCATTGCTATTGTTGTCTTGTTTATGGAAGACAAGAAAAACCGCCCCTATGTTAAGTTCAATGCAGTGCAATCTTTGGTTGCGGCAGTGGCAATTTCTATTATTGCAACAGTCACATTAGGTTGTGGTGGTATTCTTGGTTTAGTATTTTTATGGTGGGCATATCAAGCCTATCAAGGTCAAGATATTCGTATTCCGGTCATTACAGATTTCATCCGCAATCAAGGCTGGGCATAGTTTATTCGTAATCAAAAAGACTCGCGCAATGCGCGAGTCTTTTTATTTAATTATGATAGACTTAATTTGTAAAGGAGAAAATAATGAGTGAACAAATTCCACAAACAAATCTTACCCCGCTTAGTCCGAGCGAGGAACGTCAATGGGCGATGATTGCTCATTTAGGCGTATTGGTTAATTTATTTTCAGGTATTCTAGGTCCACTTGTGCCTTTAATTATTTATATGATTTACAAAGACCGTTCACGTTATGTTGCTTATCAATCGTTACAAGGTTTAATCTTCCAAATCATTTGGTGGGTCGGCGGTGGCGTATTCACTGGAGTCGCTTGGGCAATTACGGGTACATTAAGTACCGTGTTAATTGGTTTACTATGTATTCCATTTGCTTGTATCATCAGCGCAATGCCCTTGGTCGCTTTGGGTTATGGTGTATATGCTGGTATTCAAACGAATCAAGGTCAGGATTTCAAATATTGGTTAATCGGTGATTGGGTACGAAGCACGTTGACTGGATAATCGTATTACTATGCAAGAAAAGTTAAATATCCGCTTTGCAAGTGAGGCAGATATTCCAAATCTTAAACAACTTGACTCTTGGACAAAAGATATTATGTGGCATAGAAAAATTTTGGGTCAAGAAGTGATAGTTTTGGAGGCGGAAAATCAAATTATAGGTTTGATTCGGTATGATTTACTTTGGTCAACTGTGCCGTTTTTGAGTTTGATTTTCATTGAAGAAAATTACCGAGGTAAAGGCTATTCACGTCAAATGCTTGAATTTTTGAAAATGCATTTGCGAAGTGAAGGTTACGTCGCTTTACTTAGTTCATCACAAACCGATGAACCAGAAGCACAAAACTGGCATCGTCACATAGGTTTCAAGTCTAATGGGATTATTGAAAATATTGCAGATGATGATGTAGGTGAGGTTGTGTTTCGGATGTTGTTATAAAAACTCGGAAGTCTATGAGACTTCCGAGTTTTTGATTCTATGGAATTGCAGGTGCAATATCGGAGCCGATGCGAATTTCAATATCTACAGTTTGATTGGGGTCAGGGTTGAAGCGGATTTGGCGAGCAGAAATCCCAAACGTGGCTTGTAACCATTTGATTGTGTAAAGTTTTGGTCCGTACACAATCACGACAGTTTGGCTGTATGCTTCAGGTGCAGAACCTAATTCAGTGATATTCATTCCATATTGTTGGAATAATGCACCAGCACGTTGTTCAAGACCTGTAAAGGTGCCATCTAAGATGCGAATACGCGCTTCTTCTTCGCGCATCAGCGTTGCAGGGTCACCTTGTGCAAGTGGGCTGGTTGGACCTGTGGTGGTGAATATTTCATCACGTAACACTCGAATTTTATCCATAACAGGCTTCATAATACTTGCATCCTGTCCACCTAATGTTGTGTTGTCGAAGATAGCCATGCCTTGTTGAGGATCAATCACTCCAGTTTTTACAGTTGATGGGTCAATATCTTTTCCAAGGACTGCTAATTTTAGAGCATCCTCAAGAGACATATTCGTTTTGATACCGCTTGCAAGAGTAGCATAAATTTCAGGTGCCCGTGCTATAAGAGAAGGAAATACATCTGGTTCAAAGACCTGGTCACGTATAGCAAAAATAACTTGTTGTTGGCGTCTAGAGCGCTCCGTATCACCGCCGCCGCTTTCAGTTTTACGAACACGAGCGTAGGCTAAGGCTTTCCAACCACATAATTGACGTTCTCCACCCGGAGTAATTACAACTTTATCCATACCAGAACCGACTGGATCTAATATAATTTTTTCTTCGGGAACCACCCAAATACAGCCAATGATGTCAATAAAATCTGAAAAAGTATTGAAATCCACTTGAGCATAATAATGGACTGGCACGCCTAACAATTGCTCAACTGTTTTCATTGCTAAGCCAGGTCCACCACCGGGTAATTGATTCCCTTCCCCACTTGAATAAGCAGTATTAATACGGCTATACCCAAATCCAGGAATGTTTACCCACAAATCACGTGGAATAGATAACATGCCGGCAGTTTTTGTAAGGGGGTCCACAGTAAATAAAATCATCGTATCAGAACGAGGGGGTCCGTCATTCTCAACCACATCACGTGCATCTAACCCGATAAACAAAATATTGATGCGGCTGGCACCATCCCAAGGAGGTGGTAAGTCTGCTTCAGGGATAAGAACCGGGGTTGGGGGAAGTTCAGCATTGGGTGTGCCTTCTTCATTAATAGTTGGTTCATCACTATTAATAGCCTGACCACATTTCGCTGGAGCAATACCGGGTAAGTCGGTAAGTGTCCAACATTGTATTAGATTATTAACAACAATAGATATAAGTATCGCAAACACAACCGTAACACCCCAAAAAATAATCTGACGTGGAGTAAATTTTATATTTTTCAAGAATTCTAATTGTTTCATTTTTGTAAAACCTCAAGGGTTAATATATACCATATCTAACCCAAGTTTATCTAAGCCTTGTACTGCCCAATATTGAATCACTGCTGATTC
>DQGV01000321.1 GCA_003524705.1 Anaerolineae bacterium
AACCCAAATTTCACCGCCATGCCCGTTGACTGCTAATTTGCAAAATGCTAAGCCAACACCTAATCCGCCGGCTCTGTTTTTGCCACGCAGGCGTGTGAATTTTTCAAAAATGCGGTCTTGGTCTGTAGCGGGGATTCCAGTGCCAGTATCTTTGACCCAGAATTTTACAAAGCCACCGTCGGCTGTAGTTTGTGCGCCAACTTCAATATGCCCATTAACCGGCGTAAATTTAATGGCGTTCTCTACTAAATTCACGAACACACGATAAATCATATCTTGGTCTACCCAAATTAATGGCAGGACGCCCGTGGCTTTATTTTCGATATTTTGTTGACGGGCATTGGCACTTGGGGCAACATCATGCAACGACTCACGGACTAAATCTACTGGATTAATTGAGTTTTGGTCTACAATCTGTTGACCCGATTCTAAGCGATTAATATCTAACAAAGAATTTACCAAACGCTGAATGCGTGCGGTTGAATTTTTAGCAATGGTCAGCATTGAGCTTAACGTATCATCTTCTTGGGGCATTAAACCACTCATCATCTCTAAACTAGAGACAATGTTTCCTAAAGGTGAGCGTAAGTCGTGGAAAATCATCGAGGTCATATCATCACGCAAGGCATCTAACTCTTTGCGTGCCGAAATGTCTTTCATAATCCATTGAATGCCGTCTGTGCTGTCATATTCTACGCGGCGAGCATAGACTTCAATTGGCAGTGAGGTACCATCTTGACGCAAGATACCTGACTCGTATTGACAGCCTTTGCCGTTTTTGAGCGTTTCAAAATTCAAACCTGTTTTATTCCAATTCACTTCATGCAATTGGTCAATAGTAATTTGATGTAATTCTACTAGCGAATATCCACTTAATTTGACTGCTTCACGATTCGCTTCTAACACTTTGCCATTCCAGTCAGTAATCAAAATCATATCCACACTGTCTTCAAACAATTGACGATAATGTTGATGTGCTTTTTGTAAGCGTTCAAACAGTGCGGCATTTTCAATCGTTGAGCCCGCCAAACTTCCCAAACCAGACATGACTACTAATGCATCAGGGTCAAATGTACCAGTGGTTGGATTAATGGCTTCTAACACGCCAATGACTTTTCCATGCGCTTGAATTGGCGCAATGGCTAATGCGCGCATGTCGAGCCCATTCAATTTATCTTCTTCAGTGAAGCGTGAATCTAAACGTGTATTCGGGATGATTAAGCCATATTTGTCTTTGACGACAACCCCAGCTAGTGCTTGCCCTGCGCGAATGCGTTGACCAGTAATACTACCGGAGTTGTTACCCGCGGCAGCATGGAACACAAGGTCGTCTTTATTGTCGAGTAAAGCCAAAGCAACTGTTTCCACCTGCAGAGCCTGCATGGTCTGAGTCAAGATGCGGCGTAACACATCAGGCATTTCTAACGAGGTATTAATCGCCGCCGCACCTTCTGCTAATGCGGAATAAATCCGCGCGGTGCGTTGTGTTTCTGTATACAAACGTGCATTCAAAACCGCAATACTGGCTTGGTCTGCAATCGCTTGCATTAAATTCATGTGTTCTTCATTAAATGAATTTGGAACAGGATGAACTAAAGTTAAAACGCCGACTAGTTTATCGCGTGCAACCAATGGCACACAAATAGCCGACTTTGGTCCACTTTTATCAGCGGCATCATCTGCACGGCGTAACCAACGGTCATCTTTGCTGGTATCTGGCACCAATGCTGGTTGACGATTTTGCACAACCCAACCCGCCAGCCCTTTTTCGACAGTTTCTCTTAATTGTTGTGTTGTATGGTCATGGAATTGCCTGCCGTACACAATGGTGGCATCTACTGGTTTGCCATTATCGTCCATCACCACAATACTGCCACGTTCACCGCCGACATATTGCAATGCCGCAAATAACAAGCGTTGTAAAACCGTTCGAAGGTCTAGTGCAGTGGCAACTTCACGACTGACTCTCACGAGCAGTTCAAGAAGGGGACGTGTGCGGCTTTCAGTCATCATATTTACCCATTTAGATAATTCCGCAACAAGTATAGCCCCTTTGGTACAATTAATCCATGCCCCTAAATGTCCTAAAGATTAAAGCCTTGTGCTTTGACGTAGATGGTACGCTCAGCGACAGTGATAACGTATATACCCAAAGATTTTCTAAGTTTTTTCCTCGATTTTTATTTAAAGACCCGCATCATTCTGCCCGCCGTTTGGTGATGTGGATGGAATCTCCGGGCAACGCCTTACTCAGTGTAGCCGATACGCTTCATCTTGACGCCTACATGGTTGCCCTTATCAACTTTTTTTCTCAACACAAACATTATTCTGCCAAAGAATTTCTACTCGTGCCCGGCGTAGATGACATGCTCAAACAGCTACACGGACGTTATCCGATGGCAATTATCAGTGCCAGAGATGAAAAAACGAACATGAAATTTCTCGAAAAGTTTGATTTGGTGAAATATTTTGATGTTATCGTCACAGGTTTATCTGCCAAATACACAAAACCCTATCCAGATCCTATCTTTCTCGCGGCTGAAAAAATGAATGTCGCCCCAGAAAATTGTTTGATGATTGGTGATACAACCGTAGATATCCGTGCAGGCAAATCCGCTGGCGCACAAACCGTTGGAGTTTTATGTGGCTTCGGCGAAGAATACGAATTACGAAAAATGGGGGCAGATGAAATTTTGGAAGATACAACGAAGTTGTTGAAAATATTGTAGGGGCGAGGTTACCTCGCCCCTACGTGTTTTATGCAGTCACTGCTTCTTCTATTTCTTCTTGTTTCTTGAATTGGCTCATATACAAATCATAATAAAAGCCTTTTTTGTTAAGCAGTTCATCATGCTTGCCTCGTTCAATGATTTCACCAGCTTTCAAAACGAGAATTTGGTCAGCATTACGAATGGTGGATAAACGATGTGCAATCACAAATGATGTGCGACCTGCAAGTAATTGGTCAAATGCTTTTTGGATGAGGCGTTCTGTTCTTGTATCAACAGATGAAGTGGCTTCATCTAAAATCAAAATGCGTGGGTCTGCTAATGCCGCACGTGCAATGGACAATAATTGTCGTTGACCTTGTGATAATCCAGAACCGCGTTCGCCTAAAACAGTTTGGTATTTTTCTGGTAATCTTTCAATAAATGAATCTGCATTGGCTAATTTAATGGCAGCCATCACTTCTTCATCAGTTGCATCAGGTTTCCCAAAGCGGACGTTTTCCATGACAGTCGTGCTGAATAAAAATGTATCTTGCAAAACGATACCGACTTGCTTGCGAATCGATTCGGCTTTTACATCTCTCACATCCACGCCATCAATTTTGACAGAACCTTCAGTCACATCATAGAAACGGGGAAGTAAATTGATAATGGTTGTTTTGCCTGCACCTGTTGGACCGACGATTGCAAAAGTTTGCCCAGGTTGTGCAGTGAAAGAAACACCTTTCAAAACAGGCACGCCATCTTCATAAGCATGAGCTACGTTATCAAATTCAACCAAGCCTTTGATTTCTTTCATTTCTTTGGCATCGGCTTTATCTGCAATAACAGGTTTTTCATCTAAAATGCTGAAGATTCTTTCGCCACCTGCAATCGCGTTTTGGATATTTGTCCACAAGACAGCGATTTGTTGAATCGGTTGGTTGAAGCGTTGCACATATTGAAGGAAGGTCACGACTAAACCCAATGTGACAACAGTTCCCATAAATTCGCCACCGCTTAGTAAAATCCAACCGCCTACACCAACAACGACTGCTAAAGCGACATAAGATAATGCTTCCAGTGCAGGTGCTAATGCAGATGTAAATGAAACTGCACGAACATTCGCATCTCGATTCGCGGCGTTGACTTCTTTAAATTGTTCAATGTTTTCATCAGCACGATTGAAGGCTTGTACTTCTCTTACTGCTGAAATTGATTCTTGTAACTCGGCATTGACTGAGCCAATTTCTTCACGCGCCACACGGAATGCTTTACGCGCTTGCATAGAAAAATAATATGTGACATAAAACATCACAGGCGCAATGACTAATGAAAGCAACGCAAAGGGCAAACTATCAGTAATCATGCTATAAGCCGTCCACACGATTAACAAGATTCCGCTGAATACTTGAACGAGAGCAAATGAAAAAGCTTGTTCAATGGCAGACGTATCGTTTGTGATGCGACTCATTAAGTCACCTGCTTCGTGTTCGGCGTAATAACTTAATGAAAGTTTGTGCAGGTGATTGAATAAATCTATCTTCAATTCACGAAGCACATGTTGACCTGTCCATGACATGACGAAGAACAAAGTACCTGTAAGTAAAGCACCTACAATAAATAAGCCAATCATTATCAGAATCAAACGCCATAAGCCTGCAATGCGTTCATCTGCTGTGGCAGTGGCTGGGTCAATGATTGGAAAATCATTGAGTTGATATAAAGTAGAAATAATTTTTGGTGTGCCAGTTAATTTAGCAGGGTCAGAGAAAAGCCAACAAGATGAAGTCACTGCTGAGGATTCAGTATCAGTTGTCCCTAAGAAAGAAGCGAAGGCATTGACTCCGTTGGGAACGAGAAAACAATCAGTAGCTTGTCCTGTTAATCGTGGAGATGTTACTTGAGTCCATGTTGAAACTACAATTAATATCAGCGCGATAAGTAAGACATACCAAAATTTTCCGAAATAGTTACCAAAGCGCGCGAGGGTGTTCCACACGTTTTGTGGTTTGAGTGTTTCTTGTTTGAGTAAGTCCATGCGCATCATTGTGCACCGCCTTTTTCATGAACAAGAATCTGTGAGTTATAAATTTCTGCGTAAATCGGGCTATCTTCCATAAGTTCTTTATGCTTTCCTTCAGCAACCACTTTGCCTTTATCGAGTACAAGAATTTTGTCTGCATTCATAACAGTGCTGATGCGTTGCGCGATGACAAACGAGGTGCGACCTTTCATCAAAACATCCAAGGCACTTTGAAGCGCGGCTTCGGTTGCAAGATCAACAGATGAAGTTGAATCATCAAGAATTAAAATTTTTGGATTCAATAACAAAGCACGCGCGATAGCGACACGTTGTTTTTGTCCG
>DQGV01000034.1 GCA_003524705.1 Anaerolineae bacterium
TATACCAATAAAATAGCGCAAGATAAAATCTTGCGCTACATAAATAAATTACGGAAGTGTAAACCGCATGATGCGATTGAAAGAACCATCTGTCACCCACACATGACCTTGATTATCTACTGCAATGCCGGATGCTAAACCAAAACTCGCATAGCTATCACCAAAGTCACCCCATACACGAACGACTTCACCGTTTTGGTCAAACTCCATCACGCGGTAACCTTCAGGGTCAGTGACGAAGACATGCAAATCATCATTCACTGCAATAAATGGTTTGTTATCTAACGACTGACCAAACCAGCCAAATACATCCCATTGTTTTTCTGGCAAGAACACCAACGCATTTTCGTTTTGAACAGGCACAAATGTTTGAATGCGTTGATTCCATGTATCGTTGACATACACCGTGCCATTTTTATCAATGGCGATACCGACTGGTTCATCAAATAAACCGGGGTCAAAGCCTGCGCCACCAAATTGGGTGATGAAGTTCCCGTTCGCATCAAACACGACGATACGCTTGTTACCTGTATCGGTGACATAAACTCTACCTTCGGCATCTACTGCCAGCCCACGTGGACCGTAGAATGATTCTGGCGTTTCACCTTGACCAAATACTCCCCACGCTTTGACAAATCTGCCGTCACGTGTGAATTTTTGTACGCGGTGATTCCAAGTATCGGTTACGTAAACAGAACCGTCAGGTCCAACTGCAATGCCCCACGGTTCGTTAAAAGTCCCATTTCCAACTGGCACACTGACTCCATCTGCATACGTTCCCCATTCATTTAATACATTTCCACTTGCATCTAAATGCAACACACGATGATTGCGTGAATCTGCTACATACATGGTGCCATCATTCGCAAACGCAAGTGACCGAGGTGCATTGAGAATCACTGGGTTTGATTGGGCGGCATCAAAAACTGTATCGGCAGAAAGCAAAACATATTTGCCCTCAGTGGGGTCTTGTAAAACTTCGGCGGGAGTGGTTGGGGCTAAGCCATAATTCCAAATTTGTGAAGCAATATCCTGTCGGATATAGAGGCGCATTCTGTCAGAAGGTTGCCAGTTGGCAATATCTAAATCTGAGCGACCTTTGGCTAAAGCATATTGTGAATAATCACGATTTAGCCAGATTTGAATAATGCCAGAGCGAACAGCAGGGTCTGTAAACCATTGGCAAAAGGCAGAATAATCTTTGGATTTTCTCCATTTCAAGAAACTCATTGCACCTGAGCAGGCGTAATTTTCATCAAATGGAATGCTTGGGTCACGGTCATATACGAGGCTGAAATAATCTTGCATGGGCCACCACATACGGATGTAATCAAAGCGATAATAGCCGGGACCGATAGCAGGGTCAATTTTGTCAAAATTCTTTTCATCTACAATGATGAAAACGGAATCTCGTAAAGAGCGAGTGGGTTGATCAAATGAGCGTTGATTTGTGAAATCGCGTAGATACCAAACCATGGGCCAAGAAACGCCAGTATCTGGGGCGGAGGCATCATACGCCAGAGCAAGATTCATGCCACCTGTAGTACGTTTTGAAATTTCTTCGGCTTGTTCAATGACTTCCTTAATCCCCGTAGCACCATGGNCATAGACTAAAAATTCTGTGGCTTCGTCATACGTGATGTACGTAGCGCGGAAAGATGCTCGAACAGTTAGAACAGCCAAGAAACTAAAGAATACTAAAACGAACACACGCCGAAAATCAGAGAATGCCCATTTGCGTAAGAAGTAAAACAAAGCCACAGCACTGATGATTGCCGCTATAAGTGGAAACAAAAATTGATTGGTGGCTTGTAATTGGTCTAATGCCTGACCTTGAAATGGGCGGGTGGGTCCATTCCAAAGATAGAAAACGCGACCTATACTAACAATAAACACTGCAATACTAAAGAAGGTTAAAGCTGCATTATTTTCCTTCACGGCTTGCCAATTAGTTGTATCAATGAGGCGACCTAACGCCCAGCCTGTGATTAATATCATGGGCCAGGTGATGTGATACGTCAGCCACGGCATACGCTCGCCAGCATAAGTGAACGCGACAAAACTGATCAAACTCCACCACACTAATAATGCAAATGTGTTTTTGAAATTTACCTCTTCTGTTTGGGCTATCTCAAGCGATTGCGCGTCTTCTTCTGTTTGATTTTCAGGAACAGGGTTTGTTTTTCTCCGAAAGCCGAGATATAACGCTAAGAATAAACCAACAGCAGGTAAAAATTCATAAATTGGAATTTGAATTAATAAATAGTAATACCAGGGCTGGCTACCGCGTTGCACATCTTGTTGCACAATCCAATAGCCGAGTGAGCCGATGGAGCCGGTGAAAAATCCGCTGGAGTTGGTGAAGATGGTGGTGTATAAAATTGTGAAAGGCACCCAAAAGATGAGGGCTGTTTTCCAAAACTTTTCGGGGTTCCACAGTAAACCAGCCACAATGGCTAAAACAAAAGTGAGCAATAACATGCCACCGATAATAAGCAATGAGCGTGTGTCATTGGCAAGTGCTTGTACCTGACCTACATCGGTAGGCATGATGACATCGGTTAAGTTAATCAAAAAGGGAGAAAGCTGTGGCAAAACAATGGTGCCGGTTACAAATAGTAAATCAAACGAACGTTCATTGCGAAGTTTTTCCCATGAATAGCCACGAATTAAGAAATAAGCAGATGCCACCAATGCAAGCAGAGCGGCTACACCGAAAATTAATGTCAAAGGTGAAGAAGCAGATTCTCCCGTAGTAAGAGGCGATATTCCATCTTCTGGGTTGGCAGGCATGGCGGTCTCTGCACCAGTTAAAGTCGTTTCTTGATGTGTTATCAAGTAGGTTGTTACAGCGGCGGTGGCAAATAAAATTGTGGCGCAGAGTGTGATGATGAAGGTTGAATAATTGCCTTCGAGTTGAAACCATCTTTCTTTTTTGCTAACTTGCACAACAAAATAAAATGCTAAAAACAGCAAGGCTTGGGCGGTGTAAATAAAGGATGTTTCTTTGGATGTGAAATGCAATGCTAATGCGGCGGCGAGGATGTATAAATATTTTTTGCCACCAACTTCTAAATGGCGAAGCATGGCATATAACATGACAATGCCTGAAAAGCCGACAAATGATTCGTTACGTACATAACGCCCGTAATACAACATATACGGTGATATGACCAAAAGTAAACCAGCAATTAACGCGCCCCAATTTCCTAAATATCGGCGCCAATACCAAACCATGGCAACTGTGGCAATACTAAATAAAACGGCAGGGATACGCGCTGTAAAATCGCTAACGCCGAATAAAAAGTAAACAATAGCTAAGGCATGGAATTGAAATGGTCCGTGCATCATGGGGGAGTGTTCGTATCCCTGACCACGATATAGTAACCAAGAAAAATATGTATGCAAACTTTCGTCATGACTCATGACGCGTGATTCGAGGTCGTAAAAACGAGTGACCACTGCAAGTAGCATAACGAATGCAAATATGGCGATTTCATTTGTGATGGCGGGCAAAGCGGTATGAATGGGTCGGTTGAGCCAGTTAGTTTTCTGTTCCATGTAAAAGGCACCTTTA
>DQGV01000059.1 GCA_003524705.1 Anaerolineae bacterium
GTTTTCACCGACGAAAAAAGTAACTGGGGATGTGAATTTTATTTCTTGAAGTGAATGAATGATAGGAACCGTGAAAGGAAAATCATTGATGTCGCTTTCGAGAAATGGGCGGAGTGTGAGGGATTGGAGATGAATCATTTATCTTCATATTATATAAGAAATATGGCATGCCTTCACAGAAATTGAGGCTGAGTGTTTAATGTTGTCTTAATATATCGCTTGACAATATATCGAGGCACGATATATAATGGCGTTTATGAATACCCAACTATCACAATCAGAGTTTTACATTCTGCTTTCGTTGGCAATTAAAAGCAGGCATGGATACGACATCATGAAGCAAGTGGAAGAAGACTCGGGCAAAAAAGTTTTGCTTGGACCTGGCACTTTGTATGGTTCGATTAAGCGAATGCTTGAAGCGAAGCTCATCAAAGAAATTGGTGGCGACAACCCACGCCGCAAATATTACGCATTGACCGATAAAGGTCGTGATGCTATCTCAGGTGAATTACAACGTTATAACGATGCGGTTGAATTGGCAAAACGCAAAAATGTCTTCAAAGATTTAGGATTATCAAAGCTAGAAATATAAATATGAGCAAAACCGTTATTTATCAATCTGAACGAATTTATGGGTTTCTTATCAATTTCTACCCTGAACGCTATCGAGTAGAGTTTGCAGAAGAAATGAAGTTTGTGTTCTCTGAGTTGTTGCAAGATGCCTACGCTGAACAAGGTGACAAAGGAATTATCAATCTGTGGTTTTGGACGATGATTGATACAGTGAAAAGTTTGGTCGTTCAACATATTGAAAATCAAAAAGGAAATAAATTCATGAATAAATATAATGACTTCTTAATGAGCAACAAAATATTTTTATGGGGTGCGATTGGAACAGTTCTGCTGCTGATGATTCCATTCGTTGGCATGTTGGTCTCTGATAGTTTTCAATGGGGTGTCTTTGACTTCGTATTTATGGGCGGACTCATCTTCGGCGCAGGTGCTGTATTTGTATTCGTTGCGAGACAAATGAACAATATCTTTTATCGCCTCGCGGTTGGGATTGCAGGCGTGGCAGGTTTCTTGCTGGTGTGGATTAATGCCGCTGTTGGAATTATCGGTGACGATGAACCTGCCAATATGATGTATCTCGGGGTGTTGGCGATTGCATTTTTGGGTGCGATAGTGGCGCGCTTCAAAGCGGCTGGGATGTATCGTGCGATGCTTGCCACCACTACGGCGCATACAATTGTTGCCGTCATCGCATTCATCTTCTACCCCAACGCGATGCCAGGGCAGTTTGGGATATTAGCCATCAATGCCTTTTTTATTCTGGCATGGCTCAGTTCGGGATTGTTGTTTCGCAATGCAGTGAGTGTAGAGAGCAGAGAATAGAGAACAGAGAATAGAAAAATAAAGAGACAGTCACCTTCAAGGTGACTGTCTCTTTATTTACCAAATGACATGTCTCAACCGAGTCTTTTTGATTAACTACAAATCTATGACTATCCTCTTTTGCCTAAAAACTTGCCGAGGATTGAACCAAGCCATGTGAATATGCCCCAAGGGATTTGTGGAAAAATTAACGTGCCGATAAAGCCAAGCAAGCCACCACCGAGCATGAAAATCATTGCTACTGGCGTTGCGGATGCGAAAGCAATCATCACTACCCACCAACCTTTGATAGTCTCTTGACGATTCAAGAAGAATATCAAAATCAAGCCACCGAGTGTGCCTGCTAGGAAGAACATCACATAGTCTGTGACTGTGGCCAACTGATTGAATTTTCCAAAACGCATGTAATAGGTAAATATTTGCCACACGACTGAAATCAAGCCCACAATACCTGACCAATAGAATGCTATTTTGTTCATGTGATTCTCCTTTTGGTGATTATACCGAACCCCCATCTTCTACGAAACCTGAGGTACTAAAAAGTTAAATAAATGATACGATGGACTTAATGAAAACAAGTTCGCAAAATATTTCTCATCAACGCAAATCCACTCGCATGCAGGGATATGATTATTCATCAGCGGGTGCATATTTTATTACGCTAGTTACATACCAACGTGATATGTTATTCGGGGATATTAAGAATGGGGAAATGAAATTAAATCGGCATGGCGAAATTGTGCGTGAAGAATGGTTTAAATCAGCGGACATTCGTAAGGAAATTAGGTTGTATCCCGAAGAATTTGTTGTGATGCCAAATCATATTCATGGGATTGTTTGGATTGTGGTGGATGTCGTAGGGGCGGACGGCGTCCGCCCGATTGAGGCGAATAATGATGTAAAGGCGCATGGCCATGCGCCCCTACATCGTAAACCCAAATCCCTATCCTCATTCGTGGCGGGATTCAAGTCGTCCGTCACAAAGCGGATTCGAGATGAATTGAATGAAACAGGGATTTGGCAAAGAAATTATCACGACCGCATCATTCGCAATGAGCGTGAATTAGATGCGATTCGAAAATATATTGAGATGAATCCGTTGAATTGGGAGCAAGACGAAGAAAATCATCCGTATGGGCGGACGGCGTCCGCCTGATAATATCCGCCTGAAGGTATCGCGAATAACGACGCAGGGGCAGACAGGTATCCCCGTGATTGAAGCGAATTTTGTAGGGGCGGATGGCATCCGCCCGTTTATCTCAATCGGGCGGACAGCCGTCCGCCCCTACCGGAATATGGTTTTATATCACCCAAATTACCTAGTTGACTTTGCGATTCATTTTTTATAGAATTTTTTCAAGGTGGTGGATACGGATGTCTACTGCCATTAGTGAAATAGGAGGAATCCATGTCAGTAAAATTCAATATTGTTGAACGGGGGAATCCGAGTAATCCGCAAGCGCCCAAGAAGTTCTATCCATCCATTCAGTCGAGCGGACGTTTGACCACCCGTGAGATGGCAGAGATTGCCGCACGGGAATCAACCATGAGCCCGGCGGATATGATGGGTGCGATAGAAATTTACCTGAGCGTCATTCCACGTGAATTGGCGAAGGGAAATATCGTCGAGATGGGCGATTTCGGCAGTTTTTGGTTGCGGATTGAGGCGGAAGGTGTCGAGTCGGAAAGTGAGGTGCGGGCTGAAAAGATTAAGGCAGTCAAACCGCGCTTCAACCCCGGTAAGCTGTTCAAGAAAGCCCTCAGCACGATTGATTTCGTAAAGGGAGCGCAGACCAGCGGCACACCAGAAGAAGATTAAACGGTACGCCTAACGATAGGAGCGGATGAAGCATCCGCTCCTATTTTTTTTGTGGAATTTCAGGAAAACCTATGGCTATCCGCATTTTTTGGACGGTAGAGGGCGAAAAAGATGACGAGTGAAGTTTTAAAAGATGACAGTACATGTTTGGAAAGATGACAGTACATGTTTAAGAAAATGACAGGTGAAGTTTTAAAAGATGACGGTTCATCTTTAAGAAAATGACGGGT
>DQGV01000494.1 GCA_003524705.1 Anaerolineae bacterium
ATTTGTAAAATGGTCTGAACGATACAAGCCAACAAAACCTAGTTCTTCAACTGACTTAACTATTTTTTGCCAACGAGACCAATTCAGACCATTTTGACCTTCGAGCATAATGGCAATCTCAAGCATGGATGTCTCCTTTTTACTTGAGTCTACTTCAAAAGTTTTATATTATCCAACCAAAGGTAATTTTGATGCTTCTTCAACACCATGTGCTGATTGAATTTCAAGATATTCAATCAATAATTTCGTATCACAATAAATACGGATTGAATCTGCCCTTGCCCATTTGAAGTGAATAATATGCACACCGCAATTTGAAGCTTGTTTGCCATTACGAAGCGTAAAAAAATCTTTCCACTCAATAGTAACAGTTGTATCCCAAGGGGTTCCTTGAACAATAATGTTTGTCAATTCAAATCGCAAGTCTGGCAATATTTTGTAAAGACGTTCATACCAAGCACGAGTTACAAGCATAGAAGTTCGTAAACCTGATAAAGCATGATTTCCAATAAACCAATGTTCAAAATTTGGAGCAAGGCTTGAAAGGACAGGGGTATAGTCAGCTTGACTTAATGATGCGAATACATCTTTTATCTTTGAACGCATGATGGCATGGTACATTAGGATTTCCTCAAGCACCAATTCCGCGCGCCATCATGGGGGCGACTAAGAGAATAAGCAAAATACAAACTAATTCAAGGTGTACAAATAAGCGAATCTTTTTATATTCATCATCTGAAAATTCAGGTGCTTTATCTTCTTTTAGATTTGTTCTCCATTTGAGAAAACGAACCGTTGGGTAAATAGAAATCAAACCAGCAATGATGAACAAGCCCATCTTAATCCAATACATGGTGTTGTTGAGATAAAAAGCTGAACCTTTTTCAAAGTAAAAGACTCGTAGTAGACCAGCAATAATTACCACTGCGGCTGAAATACCATAAGCCGTATCAACATGTAAAACGCGGCGAGCTTCATGGACTGTTAAGTTTTTACGAAACGCAACAAACTCATAAACCAGTGTTGCAGTCACCGCGAATGCGGCGATGTGATGTAAAGTTGCCATAATTGAATTGAGTATCATTGAACTGTCTCCTTTATTTCTACTTGATTTTGATTAACTTGTTTTGACCCTAAACGCAAGCGTGCTGTTTCTCTTCTTCCAACCGCTTGGACGTGTTCTGTCGCGGCGGCTAAACCAAACTTTGGCATGTTGCCATACACGCATTCAAATTGGTCAGGATTCACTGTATACGTTTCGTGCCAAATACCAACTGTTCCATTTGAACCAACGGCTTGATTAAATTTTTTCCATGGTTCGAGATGCGGGTCAGATGGATTCTTTGCAAAATTTTCTAAATCTTCAAATGAACGCCAGTATTGGATAATGCAAGGTCCGCTGAAATTCCAGAAAAATTCAGCATGTAAAAATCCTTTTTCAGGGTGTGTAAATAAAGTGTTTAGCATGGGTACCATTGCATTAGAAACAGGTAACCATTTATCGATGCGCCACCATTTGTTAATTCTCATACCAATCAAGAAAACCACAAATGGCTGATTAGTTTTTGCTGTAAAACGTCCGTTAAATATTTTTGTCATGATTCAATCCTTTAGAAAAGTATCTGCAATCGAATTTAATTCATACATATATAAGGCATCACCTTTTTCTCCAAAAGGCGGAAGATTACCTTGAATTTCTAATGAAACTATTCCATGCACACGTGACCAAATAATCATTGCTACAGAAAGTGACAAGACATCTGCTTCCCCACCGTATGTTTTCCACATCTCAAAACTAACTTTGTATTCTGATTTCACTTTTGGGAATGAATCAATATTTAATTTTCCAGCCAAACGAAAAGCCTCAACCACACTGACCAATGCACCTAATGAACGAGCCGAAGATGGAAATACTTCGTCAAATGGAGCTTGATAGCCTGGAATTGGCGTTCCGAAAATTAATTGATATCTTTGAGGAAATTCATGTGCCCAATTGCGATAAGCTTTGCCAATGGCAAGGAAGCGTTTTTTATTATCACTCGTTGATATTGCGTCGCGGGCTTCAATTTGCGAATCACCAAAGGATGTGTAAGCATCAATAATCAACGCAGTCACCAACGCATCTCGATCTGGAAAATAGTTGTAGATGGCAGGCGCAGTGATTTTCAACTCGCGAGCAATTGCCCGCAGAGATAAAGCGGGCGCACCCACCTCAGCAATTTGTTTCCAAGCCGTTTCTTTGATGGCTTCTTGCAAATTCGGGATTTGTTTCTTCTTTTTAGGTCTAACCATATTTACTCCTGATTTATTATACAGTGTAGATATACAGTGTTTAGTAAATTAAGTCAAGAGGTAAAAAAAGACTTCGGAAGTCGTAAAGACCTCCGAAGTCTAGGTGAATAAAAAAAATAAAATCAGCAAACATTATAATAATAACTATCAATCGTATATTTCTTCTTAGTTTTCAGGGTAGCTCTTTCCTCTCGAGTTTTGTAAAAATCAAAGACAAAATCAGAATAGCCTTTCCACAATTCTGGTTGGTTAATATCTAAGAGGTCAAATAGCTCATTACCGTATTTATCCCATGCCAATGAATGAAATCTAGCAACATATTCTTCTTGTGACCATTCAGGTTTTCTTGAAGCGTTAAATTTTTTAAGAACACTAGATGGTGTTTGATGATAATAATCCAGCATTTTCTTTGGATTCATTCCCTCTAAATAACATAATAGTAGTCGAATATCATGCCAGCAACGATACATCTTTCCGTCGAAATTAATATAATGGCTATCCAATGGCGCGTGCGACCTAGCATAACTTACACTTATCTCAGGAGACGAAGAATGATATTCATCTCGACTATCACGAAAAGAAAGAAACATAACTTTACATCTTGGAGATTCATAAAATATTGGCATAAATCCTGGATTAATAAGTTTAAAATTCCATTTTTTGAAATCCAAAAATTTGTTAATTGCTTCAAACCATAAATTAAAATCAGATTTACCAATTGGACCTAATTTTTCTATAGAATACATTTATTTTCTCCCATAATAAACTATTGTACTTCCAATTCCCACCCACTCCCCACTTTCCTTCGGATGCTCCGCCATTACCAACTTTCCATTCTCCATTAACCGATTAACCGTTTTCTTCACCACCTCATTCCCCCACCCAAACAACTTATTGACCTCTCTCAAATCCGCCGCGCCGAGCATGTCGAAATACAATTTTACTTGATAAAAGACCTCCC
>DQGV01000209.1 GCA_003524705.1 Anaerolineae bacterium
AAATAATAGACGAACTTGACCTTGATCACATTCGTATTCTTGGGTTTATTTTTGAACGTGTAAATAATCCTATTGAAACAGACGAAAGATTAAAAGACAGAGTCTTTGCTGAAGACATAAGTTCTAGTCTTGAACTTTCTTTAGGAAGAACTTTAGCTTACTGTCAACAATTGCTTAAATTTGGTTTAGTCCGTGATTGGGGAATTGGAAAGATGGGTGTATATAAACCAGATAAGTTTTCTATTACAGAATATGGTCGCGAATTAGCTCAATTATTAATTTCCAAAAATAAGGATAATATATGAATTTCAACGACTACCAAACCAAATCACGTGCGACTGCAAAATATCCTGTCATTGGGCATGGAGTCATTTACCCGACTCTGGGATTGGTCAATGAGGCGGGAGAGGTTGCAGGCAAGATAAAGAAGATATTCAGAGACAAAGATGGCGTCATTGGCGAAGCGGAAAAAGAAGCACTCAAAGCTGAATTGGGAGATGTGCTTTGGTATATCGCTCAAGTGTGTTCGGAATTAGATTTGTCTATGGATGAAGTTGCACAAGCCAATATCGAAAAGCTTTTAGATAGACAAGCTAGAGGAAAAATTCAAGGCGATGGGGATAATAGATAGCCAGTGGCTGTTGGCAATCAGCCACTGGTGGACAACGCATAATGAATCAGCATACGCTTTTTACAAATGTGCAGGAGTATTATCAAAATTTAATAATGGAATTAAAGACTGCGAAAAAAATCATTTCGCTGTCTTTTTTATCTTTTGCACATGGCGTATGGACTGAAAAAGTTTCACAAGTTTTAATTGAAAAAGCAAAATCTGGCGTGTGTGTACGTTTGATTGTGGATGAAATTGGCGAAGTATGGGATGACCGCCAACATTTTTTTCAAAACATAAAATTAATTCAACTTTTACGTTCTCATAAAATTGAAGTTGAAATTTTTCGTCCCACAAAACCTTTAAAAATCAATAATCGTTTGCATTGTAAATTCGTCGCTATTGACGATAAAACTGTATTTATTGGCGGTTCAAACATCGCAGATTTTTATATCACTTGGGTGGATGTCAACTTGCGCATTGATGGAAATTTCGCAGACACATTTCATCGCATCTATGATTTTTTATATGCTTATTCTAAAAATGGGGATATATCTTCGCGCCTCTTAAATACATCTAACTTGATTACTGGCTCAGACCATTTGCATCTTACTGTGCCACATCTACATGATGATATTCGTCAAGCCTTTCTGAAATTAATTAGAGAAGCCGATAAATTTATCTACATCAGCACGTGGAGTTTTTTGCCCGATGAAGAAATTTTGAACGCTTTATGTATGCAAGCAAAAAACGGCGTGCAAGTGAATATTTTGCTTTCACATCGCACACGCTTTCGCCCATTAGATTATGCAAATTATTTACATGTTGATAAATTGGTTTGCGCTGGCGGAAATGTCTATCGTTATACAAAAGGATACATGCACACTAAAGCCGCATGGAACAATCACAACAATATTTTGTTCGGCTCTGCAAATTTAGAAACACAGTCTCTTAGAAATAATTTTGAGATGTGCTTACAAATCAACGCTTCATCTCTTACTTGGGAACTGCGTCAAACCTTTTACAATGACATTGCCTTTAGCATTAAGCAAACATCACAGTCTCATGTGCAACGCTCACTGGCACGCAAGGTTCTGACTCACGCTTGCAATATCGCTACGTTGTGGTTGTAAAGGAAACTTGAAATATGAAAATGAATCGCTTTGAATACTGGATTATGAATTTTGATTTAGGGCGGAAAGTTTATTTAAGAGGCATTGTCAAAAAACTACAAGAAATTTCTCAACTTCCGCCAAATAAAAAGATTCTTGAAATTGGTTGTGGAAATGGAATTGGAACGCGATTAATTCACGAGTATTTCAAACCCAGTGAATTAATCGCCACAGAATATGATGAAAGTCTGGTTGAGATTACAAAAGAAAAGGTCAAAGACATAAATGTTTTAGTAGAGCAAGCCAATGCCACAAAATTCCGATTTGCAGATAATGAATTTGAAGCAGTGGTCGGCTTAAGTGTCATTCATCACATTCCTGATTGGGAAAAAGCACTTGATGAATTACATAGAATTATCAAGCCAAATGGTTTGTTGATTATCAAAGAACTTTCGATTGATACGTTTAGTACATTCTTTGGGAAAATTTCTCGCAAGTTTGTTGAACATCCGTATGATGATATGTTTACCGAAAAAGAATTTGTTGATTATCTAAAACAAAAAGGATTCAAAATCGAAGTCCTGATGCCACATTCGATGTTAGGTTTTTTGAGTGATTTTTATTTGGTAGCAAGAAAGATGTAATATCAATAGCAATATTTGGGGTAAGAAAATGTGTCTATGCTGAATCAAATTTCCCCTAAGAAAGAAGCGAAGCTATCCGTTTGTCTAGGGAAAACGTAAGGAAACTCTAACCTTTTTCCTACACGTTCATTCCCGCTTTTTGGTAGAATCGTCATTAAGTATTTTAGGAGAAAAACTATGGCTGGTATGGAACGGTTTACACAGCGTGCAAGGCGTGTTCTTTCTCTGGCACATGCAGAGGCTGAACGCGCTCGCCAAAATAATATTGGAACCGAGCATTTATTGCTTGGGTTAATGGACGAAGAAGGCGGCGTAGCCGGGCGCGTTTTGCGTGAATTAGGGATGACATCTGACAGAGTGCGCGAAGTAGTGCAACGCATTAGCGGCATTTCTGCTAACTTCGACCCGAATCGAATTGAACTTGCTGGCGAAACCCAACAAGTGCTTGAGTATGCAGTCGATGAAGCCCGCAGGTTGGGTCATCACTACATTGGTACAGAACATATTTTGCTCGGCTTGGTTCGCATTGAATCAGTCGCAATGGAAGCATTAAGAAGATTAGGCGTGACGCCTGACCAAATTCGTCGGCAGACTCGCCGCGTGTTGAACGAATCCGCTTCATCATCTACGCCGACACCTGCTACACCCGCGGGAAGAAGTTCTTCAGGTGGAGCAAATCCAAAGACTCCTTTGGTTGACCAATTGGCTTCAGATTTAACATCCAAAGCCGAAGAGAAAAAACTTGACCCCGTCATTGGTCGTCAAATGGAAATTGAACGTGTCATTCAAATTTTGGCACGTCGTACAAAAAATAATCCCGCCTTAATCGGTGAGCCTGGTGTTGGTAAAACTGCTATCGTTGAAGGTTTGGCACAACGCATTATTGAAGGCGATGTTCCTGCTCCATTGATGAACAAACGCTTACTTCAATTAGATGTAGGTTCATTAGTAGCCGGCACAATGTATCGTGGTCAGTTTGAAGAACGACTCAAACGAATTATTGATGAGTTGAAACAATCTGGCGCAATTTTATTTATTGACGAAGTTCACATGTTAGTAGGTGCTGGTGCGGCTGGTTCATCGGTAGATGCGGCAAATATCTTGAAGCCTGCTTTATCTCGTGGTGAATTACAAGTTATCGGCGCCACTACACTAGATGAATATCGCAAACACATTGAATCTGATGCCGCGTTAGAACGTCGCTTCCAACCGATTCAAGTGGATGAACCAAGCGAAGAAGAGACCATTCAAATTCTCAAAGGCATTCGCAATGCTTACGAAGAACATCATCATTTGGTGATTTCAGATGAAGCCCTCGAAGCCGCCGCGCATTTATCCTCACGTTATGTGACCGAAAGATTTTTACCCGACAAAGCCATTGACTTGATTGATGAATCATCATCACGTGTGCGCATGTATAAAAGCCATGCCGCCAAACACGCCAAAGATTTATTCACGCAATTACGTCAGGCTCGCCAAAATCGTGCCTTAGCACAAGAAGATGCCAATCAAGAAGATTTACGCGAATGGCAAGAACGCGAATCTGATTTGAGTGAGCAAATTGAACGTCTTCGCACTGGTTGGGATAGAACCAATAGCCCTGTAGTCTCTGCCGAAGATATTGCTGAAGTTGTATCTATGTGGACAGGCGTTCCACTTATGCAACTTGCCGAAGAAGAATCAAAACGCTTGCTCAAAATGGAAGATGAACTTCGCAAGGGCATTATCGGTCAAGAAGATGCAATCATTGCTATCTCTCGTGCAGTCCGCCGCGCACGTGCAGGACTCAAAGACCCGAAACGCCCAATCGGTTCGTTTATGTTCTTGGGACCAACCGGTGTTGGCAAAACAGAATTAACCAAAACACTTGCTAAATTTATGTTTGGCAGTGAAGATGCCGCGATTCAACTCGATATGTCCGAATTTATGGAGCGCCATACGGCTTCACGTTTGGTTGGTGCGCCTCCCGGATATATCGGCTATGAAGATGCAGGTCAATTAACCGAAGCGTTACGTCGCCGACCGTATTCAATCGTCGTGTTTGATGAAATCGAAAAAGCGCATCCCGAAGTTCATAATATGTTATTGCAGATTATGGAAGAAGGTCACTTAAGTGATGCCAAAGGTCGCAAAGTAGATTTTCGCAATGCGATTATCGTCATGACT
>DQGV01000251.1 GCA_003524705.1 Anaerolineae bacterium
TGGGGATATTAACTGCAAGAAGAATTCATTAGATAAGTATCCGCCTCTTTTTTTTGACCTTCAACATGTTCGGGCAAGTCATCAACCTTTCATCCCAAACAGTAGACGTGTCACATTTGTGCGTTTGACGATGCCTTCATATAAAGCCATAATAATCACAAACGAAACGCTTGCTAGCAAAATGTATTTTGGGAAAACTGCCAAATCCCACTCGCGGATGAAGTAGCCGAGAATCACAATCACAGATTGATGCAAAATGTAAAATGGCAATGCGGCTTCACTGGCATATTTCAAAAAGCTGTTATTGAAATTAAGATACGCACCTGCTAACCCAATAAAAGCAAGCATCCAACACCATGTATTAAATCCGCGGATGATGGAGAATTCAAGGCTATATGTGGACAAGTCATGTGCGAGGACAAGATAAAAGCCGAAGGTTAAAGCAAGCAGGGCGAAGGTCAAGGAAATGAAGCGGAGTTTGATAATTGAGTCACGATAGCGAGAATCTGTCATCAAAAGATAACTCAAAAAAAATATCATCAAGTAGGTTAATGGACTCCATCCGCCAAAGTCACGCCGCCCAACTGTATCAGGTGAAAAATTTACAAGCGCTTCAATGATTGCGATGGGAATAAAAAATAAATAGATAGCAAATGGTTGCTGAAAAAATCTGCTAAAGGTTTTGTGTCCGCTTTGTTGATGGAACGAAAAACGGGCAACATGATAAGCGAAAATAAAAACAACATCAGCAAATACCATAAATGCAAACCCATCCATGCGAAGTTGCCACCAAACGCATACCAACCTTTGAAGTATTCGGGGATGAATTGAAAAAAGTTGCCAGCGAAATCGCCGTGTGTGACGCGTTCAATATACACTTGTGGAATGATGATGGTGAAGATTCCAAAAATTAATGGAATGAGCAAACGATTCACGCGTTCGGATAAAAATTGTTTATCTGTGCGTTTTTGAATGGCGTAATAAATTGCAAATGCCGAAAGCACAAAAAATAATGGCATGATGAATTGATTGAAGATGTTAACAAAAACTGTTGCGCCAAAACTTAGTTCAAGATTTTTGACATGCCAATCTTCATCATTAAAAAAACGGGCAGTGTGAAAAAGAAAAACGCCGATTGTGCCAAGCACACGAAGCCAATCAATATCGTAGTAGCGAGTTGAAGTGTTCATTTATTTTCTCCCAAAATCAGCGGGGTTTTCGCCCCACAGTTTCGTCTCCCATTTCAAAATTTTATCTTCGGGTAATTCGTTTTCGGCTAACCAATTTTCAGCACTGCGAATCAATGCAAATAAAACCGCAGTTTTGGATGAATGTTTTAATTTTGTTTTGCACTCACCCGTATGAACCCATGCAATCGCATTTTCAGAATCAGAATAAATGGGAATGTGTATGTTATGTTTGGCTTGCCAAGTGAGCGCATGAACAATCGCTAAAAATTCTCCGATATTATTTGTGCCTTCTGGATATGGTCCCGCTTTGAAAATTTCTTCTCCTGTGGATGTGTTCACGCCTCGATATTCGAGTTTACCTGTTTTGCTATTGTATGCAGAATCTACACACATAGATGGAATCTTGGGTTTGTGACTTGCGTTTTTCCAACGTCCATGTGAGGATGGTTTGCCTTTGTAATCGTCATACTTTGCAAGATATGCGGTTTCGGCTTCGGATTCTTTTTCAAAAGACTTATATTGCGCGCCAACAAATCCCTTCACTTGTTTTTCACATTCCGCCCACGAAGTGAAGATGCCTGTCTTACGCCCCTTCCAAACGACGTAATATTTTTGTTTCGGCATACATGTTAATTTTACATCAAGTAATGAATATTTGTCTTGACAAAAACTTTTATTTCCGTAAAATACGTCCAGCCTTATGAAAAAATATTTATATTGCTTGTGTCTATGGCGGGGTTCGTAACCACTGCCTAAGACGCTCACCAAAATAAGCAGTCAACGACTTAGGATAGTGGAACGGCTCCCGCGTGAAATTTGTATCCGCAGGATTGTTCGCTGTCCTTTTGTTTTATGTTGACTGCTTTTTATATTAAATCTGGGCGAGATGACCTCGCCCCTACAAAACATCTCAAAGGAAAATACACTATGTCTTACGCTCGTCCTGAATATTTAGTTGATACTGAATGGGTTGCACAAAATTTAAACAACCCAGACGTCCGCATTATTGAATCAGATGAAGATCCATTGTTATATGCGACTGGTCACATTGAAGGTGCGGTGCAAGTAGATTGGTTCAGCACATTACAACATCCATTACGACGCGATTTTTTAACCAAAGAAAAATTTGAAGAAGTTGCATCCAATTTAGGTATCACAAACGATACAACTGTTGTATTCTATGGTGACAAATCCAATTGGTTTGCGGCGTACGCCTTATGGTTATTTCAGTATTACGGACATCAAAACGTGAAAATTATGAACGGCGGACGTTTGAAATGGGAACAAGAAAAGCGTCCCTTTGTAAAAGATGTCCCTGCATATCCCAAGACGACCTATAAAGCAAAAGAAGCGGATAAATCCATTCGCGCATTTCGTGATGATATCTTCAAACAAATTGAAGCGAAGAAACCTCTTGTTGATGTGCGTTCTCCAAAAGAATATTCTGGTGAGTTGACTCACATGCCAAATTATCCGCAAGAAGGTGCCACACGTGGTGGACATATTCCAACCGCAGTGAGCATTCCGTGGGCGCAAGCAGTCAATGAAGCGGATTCAACTTTCAAAACAAAAGAGGAATTGGTCGCTTTGTATGAAGGCAAAAATATCAAACCTGATGGTGAAGTAATTGCATATTGCCGCATCGGTGAACGCTCTTCACTCACTTGGTTTGTGTTGAAATATTTGCTTGGTTATGAGAAGGTCAAGAACTATGATGGTTCATGGACTGAGTGGGGTAACCTCGTTGATGCGCCGATTGAAAAATAAAATTATATGTAGGGGCGGGGGAAACCCCCCCCCAAGCAAAAAAATATAACCCTAAAAAATAAAATAAAAAAAATTATTTAAGACATCTCCAGCATATCTCGCCACGAAA
>DQGV01000381.1 GCA_003524705.1 Anaerolineae bacterium
GAATGTAAAAAAGAGGTAACCATGCCCAAACCTGAAATCAAAATCCGCCGCGCCGAACCTTCTGATGCAGAAGCCATGCGGAAAATATTTGAATCACCAAATGTGATTTATGGCACGCTTCAACTTCCATTTCCATCTACAGAAAACTGGCGCAAACGTCTCGCCGAACCAACCGATGGCGCATTTAATTTAATTGCATTCGTGAATGATGAAGCAGTTGGGCAATCAGGTTTATACACGTTTCCGCATACTCCACGCCGCAGACATGTCGGTCAAATTGGCATGGGTGTCCGTGATGATTGGCATGGCAAAGGCGTTGGCTCCGCGCTTATGCAAGCTATGATTGATCTCGCCGATAAATGGCTCAACCTCTCGCGTCTTGAACTCGAAGTCTATACAGATAACGAAGCCGCAATTCATTTATATAAAAAATTTGGTTTTGTTATCGAAGGCACACATTATCAATTCGCATATCGTGATGGTCACTTTATAGATGTCCATGCTATGGCGCGGCTCTTCCGATCTGGGCGACCCGTCAGGATTAATTAAGATGATTTAATTCCTCTGGGAGGGTCGCCCCTACAGATGATATAATACAAAAAATAAATAACAACCTTCGGGGCAGGGTGCAACTCCCGATCGGTGGTATAGCCCACGAGCGCTTGCGCATGATTTGGTTGAATTCCAAAGCCGACAGTAAAAGTCTGGATAGAAGAAGGTAACAAGACTCTCACGAGTCTGATTTGATGTATCCCCGAAAATGATTCCTGTTTTCGGGTTTTATTTTCTTAGGATATATCGCTTCAGGCTTAACGTCAGTTTGTTTCTACGCCTCGAACATTATTTTTGTTTGAGGTTTTTTTCTTAAAACCATGTCATTCTGAGCTGCGTTCTTGATCTTTGCGGCGAAGAATCTCCGAGATTATGGTAGAGATCCTTCGCTACGCTCAGGATGACACAATTCTAAAATTATGAAAACATCTTTATCTCGTTTACTCGGATTACTTTCCATCTTATTATTCATCCCTATATGGGAGTTAATCGTCCGCGTCAGCGACTTGCCAAAATTTATACTGCCATCTCCAATAGATGTATGGACTCGTTTCATAAAAGCATTAAATGACGGAAGTTTGCTTTATCACACAAGCATTACATTTGTTGAAGTTTTACTTGGCTTACTTGTAGGTACTTTATTTGCAACCATCGTTGGATACATGCTTGCAAAATCAAAAACGCTAGAGAAAATATTGTCACCCTATCTTGTTGCCAGCCAAGCGATTCCAGTTGTGGCAATTGCTCCGCTTTTAGTCATTTGGTTTGGAGATGGAATTCTTTCTAAAGTTGTTATCTGTGCTTTGATTGTTTTTTTTCCAGTTTTAATCAACACCATTGTTGGCGTAAGAGCTGTATCCGCACCTTTATATGATTTGATGAATTCATTGCGAGCGAATCGCTTACAAATTTTATTCAAACTTGAAATCCCTGCTTCATTGCCAGTTTTACTCGGTGGATTAAGAATCGGCGCGACACTTTCTGTGATTGGTGCAATTGTGGGGGAGTTGGTAGATGCAGAACAAGGGCTAGGCTTTTTATTACAACTCGGTGATTTTCAATATGATACGTCTATGGTGTTTGTGGCTGTGTTTATGTTGATTGCATTGGCTTTATTTTTATATGGCATGGTCACATTATTAGAAAAAAGATTTTTGAAATGGCAAAAGTAATGTCATTGCGAGGGCGTACTTGCTTTTTGCCCGAAGCAATCTCCAACATAATGAATGAGATTGCTTCGTCGTGCTAAAGCACTCCTCGCAATGACATGTAAATAAAAGGAGACTCTATGTACAAAAAAATATTATCACTCATGCTCGGGTTAATGATTCTGTTGACCGCGTGTAGCAGTTCTCAGGTCACGAATGAAGCGGGCGAGATTCAAAAAATCAAATTGCCGATGGGTTATATCCCCAACATTCAATATGCGCCGTTTTATGTCGCAGTGGATAAAGGTTATTTTGCAGATGAAGGAATCGAAATCGAATTTGATTATTCATTTGAAACCGATGGCGTGGCATTAGTTGGTGCGGGTGAGTTGCCGTTTGCGGTGGCTTCGGGCGAGCAAGTGTTGTTGGCGCGCGCGCAAGATTTGCCAGTGGTGTATGCGTTTGCTTGGTATCAACAATTTCCAATTTCGGTGATTACTGCTGTTGAATTAAATGTAAATGAACCACGTGACTTGCGTGGAGATACGATTGGTTTGCCAGGTTTATTTGGCGCGAATTACATTGGCGTGCAAGCCATGTTGTTTGCGGATGAAGTGAATCCAGCAACGGATGTGACTTTCAATGCAATTGGATTCAATCAAGTGGAATCTTTTGCGAGCGGACAAAGTGATATTGTGGTTGTTTACACTGCCAACGAACCGATTGTTTTGCGTTCACAAGGTTTTGAATTTAATGAATTGCGCGTGGCAGATTATGTGCAATTGATTGCCAATGGAATTGTTACCAGTGAAGAAACGATTGCGAATAATCCTGATTTAATTCGTGCATTTGCAAATGCGTTTGCAAAAGGCATTGCGGATACGATTGCGAATCCTGATGAAGCGTATGAAATCAGTTTGAAATTTGTTGAAGGTTTAGCTGACCAAAACAAAGATGTTCAAATGCAAGTATTAACCACTTCGATTGAATTTTGGAAAGCAGAACGAATCGGTTTCTCTGATTCACAAGCATGGGAAAATATGAATGAGTTGTTGGTGAAAATGGAATTGATTCCTGAGCCGATTGATTTGAGTCAAGCGTTTACCAACGAATTTATTCCGTAACCCAATTCCCAATGATCGATTCCCGATTCACGGGATTTGGAATTCGTGAATTGGGAATCGGAAAACCTATGTCTAAGAAACATGCCCTTGCTGTCAAAGATTTATCTGTTGTTTTCGATGATGAAAACAATTCTATTCACGCACTTGAAAATATTTCTTTCAATATTCATCAACAAGAGTTTGTTTGTTTTCTTGGTCCGTCGGGTTCGGGCAAAACAACTTTGCTTCGATTAATTGCAAACTTAATCAAGCCAACTTCTGGTCAAGTGAATTTTATGTTTGGGCACCAACCAAAAATTGGAATGGTCTTTCAACAACCTAATCTAATGGCATGGCGAACTGTTTTAGAAAATATAAAACTTCCGCTTGAATTGGAAAACGAAGATAAAAATATTGCTGAACAAAAAGCACACGAGATGATTGAATTGGTTGGACTCAAAGGCTTTGAATATTCATACCCGCGAGATTTATCCGGTGGCATGGCACAGCGCGTCGGACTCGCGCGCGGCTTGATTCACGACCCCGACCTTTTACTACTTGACGAACCTTTTGCTTCACTTGATGCCTTAACTCGTGAAAGAATGTGGAATGAATTATCAAATATTTGGCAAGCCAAACAAAAAACAGTCATTATGGTGACGCATTCGATTAACGAATCATTATTCCTTGCAGATAGAGTTTTAGTGCTAACTCAACGCCCCGGCAAAATTAAATTAGATATGCAAGTTGACTTGCCTCGTCCACGAAAAGAAGAGATACGTTATACAAGTCATTTCGGAAAGTTAGCAAAAAAATTAAGAGATGCTATAGAATAAAAAATCGGAAGTCATAAGACTTCCGATTTTTTTTATTTATTCTTCTGGTGTAATCCATACTACAAAACTTAAACTTGTCTTTTTATATTGACCTGTCACTTCCCAAC
>DQGV01000125.1 GCA_003524705.1 Anaerolineae bacterium
CGCAAAAGCACTTCACGAAATGCGGCACTGGCTTCATCAAGCACTGCGGCGGTGTCACCTGGGCTGTATAACAACTTTGGTGGTTCACCACGTGCTTCAATTTGTGGAATTGCAACACCCATGATACCGCGAAGTCTGAGATGCACATCTACTGTTTTGTTTACAGCCAATGATGCCCATTCAACATGGTCAGACCCCATCACGAGGCGTGCTTTTTCCATCGCGCCGTATGCGGTTTCAAGCAAAGCCCACACTTCTTTTTGAAGTGTATCGGCTTCTTTAGCCACACGAACTAACTCACCAGTCAAGGCTTCGCGTTTGCGGTCAAGAATTTCGTAACCTTCTTTTGCAAAACGCAATTCCTTTTTGAGGCGAATTAAGTTCGTGCGAGTGGGTGCAACATTAATTTGAGGCATCGTCGCCCTTATAGTATTTTTCGATTTCGTCGAGATTGACGCGGGTCAATTCTTTCTTTGGCAAAATCGAAAGTAGTTTCCAACCAATTTCTAAAGTTCGTTCGATAGTACGATTTTCAGTGAAACTTTGATTCACAAATTCACGTTCAAATGCGCGTCCGAACTTTAGATATTTTTGGTCAACATCGGATAATTCTTCTTCACCGATAACGGATGCTAACGCACGCACATCTTGCGTCCTTGCGTAAGCGGCATAAAGTTGCGCGCCCCAACGAGGATGGTCATCACGAGTGCGTCCTTTACCAATACCATCTTTCATCAAACGGGAAAGGCTTGGTAATACTGCTACTGGAGGATACACACCTGCGAAGTTCAACTCACGTCCCAACACAATTTGACCTTCGGTAATATAACCGGTCAAATCTGGCATTGGATGTGTGATGTCATCGTTCGGCATCGTCAAAATCGGGATTTGTGTAATGGAACCTTCACTGGTGCGGATACGACCGGTTCGTTCATATAGGGACGCAAGGTCGCTATACAGATAGCCGGGATAACCCTTACGGCTGGGCACTTCACCACGTACGTTTGAAATTTGACGTAAGGCTTCACCATAATTGGTCATATCGGTTAAGACTACGAGTACATGCATACCTTTTTCATAAGCCAAATATTCGGCTAAGGTTAAGGCTGCACGCGGGGTCACAACACGTTCAACTGGCGGGTCGTCTGCCAAGTTTAAGAACATTGCTACACGTGTCAACGCACCACTTTCAGTGAATGACCGGCGGAAGTAGTCTGCCACATCGTTCTTGACGCCCATTGCAGCAAACACGATAGCGAATTCTTCACCTTCGGTTTGTTCAGCACCTGCTTGTTTTCCAAGTGTTGCTTGGCGCACAATTTGAGCCGCGAGTTGGTCATGCGGCATACCTGCACCGGAGAACAACGGAAGCTTTTGTCCACGTAACAAGGTATTGACACCATCAATGGTGGAAATACCGGTTTGAATATAATCGCGTGGATAAATACGAGCCGTTGGGTTAATCGGCTGACCATTTACATCGGCGTACGTGTCAGTCAATGGTTCTGGACCACCATCAATCGGGTTGCCCAAACCATCAAAAATGCGTCCGAGCATTTCTTCAGCAACTGGGATGTGTAAAGTGTTGCCTAAAAAGCGTACACTCGTTCCATCAATTGATAAACCAGTGGAACCAGCAAAGACTTGCACAACTGCGAAGCCTTCACCTACTTCAAGCACACGTCCACGGCGAAGTTGCCCACGTGAGTCTTTAATTTCTACTACTTCGTCGTAACTAACGTTTGCCGCACCTTCTACGACCATGATTGGTCCTTCGATACGACCGACGCCAACGACTTCTTGACCGCCTAATACTGTTGATTCGCTCATGCTCTATACTCCGCATCTAATTGACTCATTTGCTCGTCAATTTCTTTTTGAAGGTCATCAAACTTGGCTAACTCTTCATTTGTAATTGTAGATTTTGCACGGATGATTTTGTCAACAACTGGCAAATCGTGGATTAAGTTAATCGGTGCGCCGCGTTTGACGATTGCCATACCGCGTTCATGGAAGTACAGCACCAATTCAAGCATACGAATTTGCTTTTCGACAGATGAGTAGGCGTCAACAGCCTCTGTCGCGTTTTGTTGCAAGAGTCCCTCACGAATGAGGCGGGTTGTTTCCAACACCATACGTTCGGTGAAAGGAAGCGCATCTGGACCGACCAACTTCACGATTTGTGAGAGGCGACTTTCTTCGCTCAATAATTCCATAGCGCGGTTGCGCATGGTAAGCCAATCTTTACCAGTCTTTTCGCGCCACCAATTACCAACATCTTCTAAATATTCGCTATAGCTATCCAACCAGTTGATGGCTGGGAAGTGACGAGCAGAAGCGAGAGATTTATCCAACGCCCAGAAGCAACGAATAAAGCGTTTGGTGTGTTGGGTTACAGGTTCAGAGAAGTCACCACCGGGAGGAGAAACTGCACCTACGATGGAAACTGAACCTTGTGTTCCGTTTAAGTTATTGACATAACCTGCACGTTCGTAAAACTCTGCCAAGCGACCCGCAAGATAGGCAGGATAACCTTCTTCCGCTGGCATTTCTTCGAGACGACCAGAAACTTCACGTAATGCTTCAGCCCAACGGGAAGTTGAGTCAGCCATGAGAGCAACATGGTAGCCCATGTCACGATAATATTCTGCAATGGTAATACCAGTGTAAATGCTAGCTTCACGAGCCGCCACTGGCATGTTGGATGTATTCGCAATCAAAACCGTTCGTTCCATCAACGGGCGACCAGAACGAGGGTCAATCAGATGCGGGAATTCTTGTAACACTTCGGTCATTTCGTTACCGCGTTCGCCACATCCAATATAGACAATGACTTCTGCATCTGCCCATTTTGCAATGCTGTGTTGGGTTACTGTTTTTCCAGAACCAAACGGACCAGGAATACCAGCCGCGCCACCTTTTGCAACTGGGAAGAATGTATCTAAAATTCTTTGACCAGTAATCAAAGGAATGTTTGCGCCACGACGATTCACAAATGGACGTGCACGGCGAACGGGCCAGCGTTGAAGCATGGTGATGGTCTTTTCTTCCTTACCAGTCTTCAATTTTGCAATTGGGTCATTGACAGTATATTCACCATCGCCGGCGACCCAAGTAATAGTGCCTGAGTCGTCAGGGTGAACCATGACACGATGTTCAAAGGTATCGGTTTCCATAGCAACGCCAAGAATCGCGCCGCCTTTAACTTCATCACCGACTTTAACTTTTGATTTGTATTTCCACTTCTTTTCACGGCTGATAGAGTCAAAACGAGCGCCACGATTAATGAATGAACCTACTGCTTGTTCAATCAATGGAAGCGGGCGTTGCACACCATCATAAATACTTTGAATTAAGCCAGGACCTAATTCAACAGAAAGTGGCAAACCTGTGCCAAAAATTGGCGCGCCAGTTTGCATACCAGCAGTTTCTTCGTACACTTGCACAGTCATTTGGTCGCCTTTGAGACCAATCACCTCACCTACGAGGCGGTCAGTACCCACTTCGACCAATTCAAGCATACCTACATTGCGAGAACCCTTAGCACGTACAACGGGTCCACTAATCCAAGTAATTTTTCCTACTTCGTTGCTCATGCCTTTTCTCCCATCAACACTTTATATACGGAAGAACGAAGTGTACTTTGCAAGCGGCTCAAACGAGTTTCGAGGGTGTTGTCATAATTCAACTTACCACCCGAAGCACTCACCACTACGCCAGTACCTTCTTCAAGTTTTGCGCCAGATGAAAACTTGCCATTTAAATCTTTAGCAATATCATCTAACTTCAAAACTTTTTGTGTTGATTCATCTGCGCGAATTTCTGCTTCTTTTGTATTCAATTGAGTCAATGCTTCACGAGTCAACATCTTCACAATATCAGCATAATCAGCGCGTTTCTTTACGCCATCTAATTGTTTCTTCACTTCTTCAAACACACTATCTAACAACTTTTCACGTGCTTCTAATTGCGCCGAACGCGCCTTCAATTGTGCAGTTGCAGAGGCTTGACTCTTCAAACGGTCTGCTTCTTGCTTTGCGCGGTCTAGGATAACTTTCGCCTCAGACTCCGCCTCAGCCTGCGCTCGCTTAAGAATGGCATTTGCCTTCTCTTTGGCTTCTATTTGCAACTGCTCAGCTTCATCACGTGCTTCAAGCATAATGGCTTGTGCAAGCAATTCAATATCTTCTGATTCAGATTTCATAAACACTCAATCCAATCTCTTTCCATAAATTTATAAATAATATAGAAGGAAAGATTTATAACTTGATACCAATCGCCCGAAGGACGATATCACCAAGAGATGCCTGACCTTCTGGAACACCGCCGCTGGATGGAATCTCAACCACCAACGGAATCGTACTACGTAGTTTTAGGTGTTCCATCCGTGCTGGAATTAATTCAGCCACATCCTGTGTGACGAGCACAATCCCAACTTCTTTGTTGGCTTGGGCTTCATCCAATGCCTGATTCACTTCATCAGCAGTGGAGGCGACTCTACCACCTACACCTGTGAGAGAAAAACCAAGCACTGCATCAGGATGACCGATGACCAGAATTTTCATATCAGTCCTTTCGTTCGCCGATTAAGGAAGAACGAGGAAGGAGATAATCAAGCCGTAGATAGCAATACCTTCGGAAAGACCTACGAAGATTAAAGCACGACCAAATGATTCAGGTTTTTCAGCAGTTGCACCAACAGCCGCAGCACCAGAACCACCCACCGCAATACCCGCACCAATACAAGCTAAACCTGTAGAAAGAGCAGCAGCGAGAGTTGCATATTGGTCAACAACTGCTTCTTGGGCGGCACCAGCAGCCAAAGCAGAGCTTGGGGTGGCGAACCAAACAACGGCAAGTCCAGCGGCGAATAATCCAACTAAGAAGTTGAAACCGTTGAAGCCGTTAACTAAACGAGAAACTGCTTGGGCAGGGCTAGTCTTACCATTTTGAAGTAAGTACACCACTGCAGGGATTACAGGAACCAAACCAACTAATACAGCAAAAACGAAAAACATTGTTTATCTCCTTGTAGATAATAGAAAATTATTGTTTAGATTCGAACGCGTACAAATTCTCAAAATTATTTTTATACAACTCGTGAAGGGCTTACGCCTCCTCTTGAGATGGTTTTAACTTCAACGGCTCAAAACGCATACCACCACCGTGGAAGAATTTCCCTAAAATCTCGTAGTAATGCAAACGCATGGTTTGAATATACACAATCAAACCTTCAAACCCGATAATGAAAATATTACCAAGAGCAATCGTAATCCAGAAACCTAAATCTGCTTCTTCACCTGCTAAGGCAAAAATAGCAAGACTCAAACCACCATGTGCCACTGCAAAGGCACCCACACGCACAAATGAAAGTGTATTAGATAACATACTAATAACACCTTCAAACAAATCCATAAAAGATTGCACTAAGAACATGGCAATGCCACCTTCAATATATGGTTTGTGACCTTCTGCAATATTACGGAATAAACCATTGAACATTAAACCGAGTGCAAAGATAGGTGTGAGAATGTTGAACGGAAGTGGAAGTTGACTAATTGTTAATGCAACTTGTGGCGCGATTGGGGTGCTTCCTAAAAAGCCTCCTAGAAGAGAAAGGAAACAGACAAAGAAAAGGAAAGCAACAACACCTGTATGACCAAACAAAAGGTGCGACCAGTCTTTCACGCGAATATTGTTAAAGAAGCTAAGCAAGTAACTCAAGAACAAGATGATGATACCCACATCAATTGCCACACGCAAAACAGAAAGGATATTCTCACCATGAATTGGGCTTAACCAAACTGGATGTAAATCAAAACCTAGATAATCATGTACATAGTGACCCTCAAAACCGAAGATACTTCCGTACATAACACCAAAGAAAGTAACCGAAATACCACAATACACAAACAGCAAACCAATGCTTTGTAAGGCTTTCAGCGCAATTCGGTTATGAGCCAAGTATCCAGCAAGCATCATTACTAAGCCCTGACCAATATCACCAAACATTGCACCATACAACAACGGGAAACTAATTGCTAACAAAATAGTTGGGTCAAATTCACCATAGCTAGGTCTTCCGTATGTTGTAAGTAATTCTTTAAATGGGCGAAGCCATTTATTTTCATTTAATGCCACAGGAATATTGGAATTATGGTCGTTACGACTTGGTGTGTGTGTTTCAATCAATACTTCTTTTGAAGTATTCTTTAATTTTGTTGTCAAATTTTCTAAGCTTGCAGTCGGCACCCAACCCACAACCACATAAGTATGGCGCAATTGACCAAAACGAACAATTGCATCTGCCATTACACGACTAACGTGCGCATCCCAAAGTAATTTTTGTAATTCAGTTTTATGTTTATCAGCCAACGCAAGAATACTGGTTTCAAGGTTAACTATCTTTTTCTTTGTGGCATCAATTTCGCGCTTAAGTGTGCTTGTAATTTGCTCAGGTGTACCGGCAAATTCTTCTGGCAAACTCAACGGATTCAAATATGCACTTTTTGCCGCACGGTCTAACACATCCGCATTGCTTTTTGGACCAAGCACCCATACCACAGGTTTTTGAGAGTCTTCACGCAACGTAAAGAAAACATGTGGCACACGCCCAATACTAGTTTTCAAACGACTAATATTGGAAGCAGGAACCACACCTAAAATTGAATGCAAGTAAGAAGATTTATTCAACGCACCGACTTCTACCTTAACATCAGCGATTGGCTCTAATTGGCGTAATTGACTTTCGAACAATTCCAAACGCTTCTTCTCAGTGGATAACTGTTCGCTAATCCCTTTGACTTCTTCATCAATCCGATTCACAGCCGGGGTAAGAGCATCCAACTCCACCATTGATTCAGCATCTGCTTTAGTAGGGTATCCTTCTGCTACACCTAAGGTTTGCATAATGGTTTGAATGCGGCGTTCTAAAGCAGAGTAATTAGCGGCTTTATCTTGCCATGCACTAGGACCTAAACTTTCTAAGCCCAAATACGTGCTATCCACCTGATGAAACACACCGTGACCGCTTAACACCTTAGCAACAGCCACAATATCCTTTGAAGGGATAATCAATTCAACTTCAGACATCTCTTTCGGAAAAAACATAAAGTCTCCAAGTAATTCCCTCTTTCTTAGAAGAGGGGTAAAATGAGGTTTACTGAACTAAATTCGTCTTCAACAACAACGGACGATATTCTTCGTCTGCAACGTTTGAAGATTTTGCTTCAATCAACACAATCAAATCTTGAATTTCAAAATCGCTCAACAATAAATAGGCTAGCGGAATACCAATGTGGAATGGGTCACCGATAAATGCCGCCATACATTGTTTAACCACTTGACGCTTAAGCTGTTGTTCCAACTTTGGCAACCCAGATTGAGGGGTTTCAAGAAGCGCACCTACATCTGCAACAGTGGGGTAAATGCGTGAAACCACATCTGCAATATCTGAACCAGCCGCAATTGCACGAACATCTTCATCGCGCACACGGAAACCAAACGGCAATGTATAGTTAATCAACTCTTCTTCAGATAATTTGTGATAAATCTTATAACGAATCACCCACATCAAATTATTCATATCGAGCAAAGAACCGACAATTTTCACAGCCATTTCACGGTCTTTA
>DQGV01000180.1 GCA_003524705.1 Anaerolineae bacterium
GTTGTGCAGTTTTTTCTGACTTTAAGTGTACCTTGCATAAGATAGTGGGTTCTTCTAAAAACGAATCTAAACATGATTGTGAACAAAGCATAATCTTTTTCTTGCGATGTTCTGTTGACGGATATTCTTCTGGACTTGCATCGCGAATAATTCGTCCGCATAAAGTGGCGAAGGTTTTTCCCATCTTAACTTTCTAACTTTCCAATAACAATAACACAATCATGCTGAAAGACTTCTTCTTTATGAGGTGCTTCTGGGAATTCATACGTCAAATCTTGACCGGGAAAATGAAGAAATTCGTGTAAACCCGTTTTCCATTTTGGGCAATCGGTCACATCATACACAATGCCATCTTTGGCAATCCACATGCGTGAGCCGCGTTCGCCTGTGTTTCGCTTCAATTCTGCGAGTGAGACAATTCTTTCAGGAATCATGTTACTTTGAGAATCATACCTTCTGGTAAATAATGCTTGATATATTCGAGCAAAGAGTAAATAATTAACGAACAGCCAATTAACTCAATTGATTCTTCAATGCTGGCAACGACCGAATAAGTGAAATTTCTTTGACCGAGATTGGCGGCAAAATATCCACTTAGCATTTCCCCGCCGATGACCCCGCCAATATAAATGCCGAGTGAAATGAAAAATAAAAATTTGAACTTTTTATCAAGATGTAAAAAGAAAAATAGATAAATCAGACCAAATAATGCTACAGCAATTGCGCCTGGAATCACCCATGCAAAATAGAAGAATCCATCTGCTCCTGCAATCGCCCGCATCGGCTTGATGAGTTGTTCGTGCAAAACAGTTGCTTCATCTATAGAGAGAAATAAAAAGATTAAACTTAATCCTATCCAGTGAAAACGAAATTTATCTTTTGCTGAGAATTTCCAAAAACCAATTAATAAAAGAATTTGTGATGAAACAAATAATAAAAGTGCATTTGTAAAGGTTGGGATATTTCCTTCTGCATCCATGTAAAAATTTTGCATGAGTTGGTCTATCAAAAACTCATGCCAATATCCGCGAATATCTGCTACGCCGAAATAGCGGATGCGTTGTCCCCAAATGCTTAAGCCAATTAAGATGATGATAACGCCTAATAAGGCGAATAATATTTTTTTAGAATTAATTGTAATTACAGGATTTTGATTTGTCATAACTTAATTATATCGCCGAACTACGGCACAATCACAGCCCGCACATCACTGCTGAAATTTTCTAAATCGTCTAGCACTTGATTAATTTCTTCGGCATCTAATGGAACAGTTTTTGTAACAATTTTTGATGTATCCAAAATTTTTCTGCGAGCCAAATCAACCAACAAAGGCAGTTCCGCAAGGTGATGGTCATTGGAGCCGATTAACTCAACTTCATTACCAAGAATTTCAGTATAAGTATTGACCTCAATCGGCTGGCTGGATAAACCAACAATCACGACGCGTCCCATCACGCCTGCAATTTGAATCGCCTGCTTCATCGTTTGACTCAGCCCAATCATTTCAATGGCGACATCTACGCCTTTTCCATTTGTCAGCTTTTTGATTTCATCGACTGGATTTACTTCTTTTGCATTGACTGGAATAGCTCCATAACTTTTTGCTAGATTTAATTTTTCTTGATTGATGTCAATTGCAAAGACTTCAATTGCACCAAATGCTTTTGCCAATTGAATCGCTGATTGACCTAACCCGCCAACGCCGAAGATAGCAACTTTTTCACCTGCTTTGATTCTACTTTTTTTCAAAGCATGAAATGCTGTTGCAGAAGCACACATTAAAGTCGCACCTTGTTCAAATGGAATTTCATCAGGTAAGTGAATTGCATTACGAGCAGGAATTGAAATATATTCTGCATAGCCACCATTGGTGTAATGGCCCAACATCAAAACTTTTTCGCAGAATTGGTCATTGCCTGTGGAGCAGTGATAGCAATCTCCGCAGGTGATGTTGTAATGTAAACAAACTCTGTCACCGACTTTTACATTGGTAACTTGCTTGCCAATTTTTTCAACCACACCTGCTACTTCATGACCTAAAGTTAGTGGTACAGGTCTAACGGGTGAAATGCCGCCGCGATAATGTGCATCGGAGTGACAAATCCCAGCGGCTTTGACCTTGACCAAAATATCTCGTTCACCAATTTCAGGAATGGGAATATCTTGCATTTCAAGGGCTTGTTTTACACCTACAAAACGGACCGCTTTCATCGATTCTCCTATTACCAATAATGATGCACATGCGCTTTGACTTGTTCGTTATACAACGCTTCAACCTGACGCATAACTGTTTCTGAAATTTCAGGCAAATCTGTCGCTCGAACATTTTCTTCCACTTGTGATGGACGTTTTGCACCGGGGATGGCACATGTAACAGCAGGGAACATCAAAATCCAACGCAATGCAAATTCAGCCATCGTCATTTCGCTTGGAATAATTTTTCGTAAAGATTCAACGGCACGCAAACCTGTTTCATAATCTAAACCTGAAAAAGTTTCGCCTTTGTCAAAGCCTGCACCATCACGATTAAATGCACGATGGTCTGTTGATTCAAATGTTGAATTGCTTGTAAACTTGCCAGATAACATGCCTGATGAGAGCGGAAGCCTTGCCAAAATGCCAACTTTCTTTTTAATGGCTTGCTCAAAAAATAACTCATTCGGGCGTTGACGAAATATATTGAAAATAATTTGTATTGTTTTTACATTTGGATATTCAATCGCTTTTAATGCTTCTTCTACTTTTTCAACACTGACACCATAAATTTTTAATTTACCTGCTTTGGTTCATTCATCTA
>DQGV01000454.1 GCA_003524705.1 Anaerolineae bacterium
AAAAATAAAAATTCTGAAGTCTTTAAGACTTCAGAATTTTGTTTATGTACTCATCAGTTCGTCATATTTCTTGCGGATTTCTTTGATATCTTCCCACATCAACGATTTTGGAGAGCCAGGTGCTTTGGATTGATTGCGCAATAAATAAGAAGGATGAAAAATTGGCATGAGCCAACGACCATCTAATTGAGTCCATTGACCACGCAGGGATGTGATGCCGGTCTTCTGTAAAACCGATTGACATGCCACATTTCCAGTCAACAAGATGACCTTAGGGTCAATGAGGCGGATAATTTCAAAAACGAAGGGGCGATAATATTCAATCTCTTTATCATTTGGTTTACGGAATGATTTTCCATCATCCCCGGGTGGCATACGAAAAACAGAGTTGGTGATGTATACATCTTGCTCTGGGTCAAAATTCCCCGCTTGCAAAATTTTATCTAACAGCTGACCAGCAGGTCCGACAAACGGCTTGCCCTTGATATTTTCTTGCGGACCGGGTGCTTCGCCAATTAACAGCAACTTGGCATTTGGATTCCCACGACTGATGACTACATTTGTACCTGCATTTGCGAGTGGATCATCTTTCATGCTTTTGATGGCATTCAAAGCTTCATCAAGTGAGTTGAAAGGCTGGGAAAATAAATTTGATTGCATGGGTAATTTATACCACTTCTACTTTCCCCCTTACAAGGTGAAAAAATATAGCACAACCACAGGGTTAAAACATTTTTAAATCATTGCAGAGCGATGTCTTTTCAGATTTGTTAAGAAGTCCCTCTGCAATCTTTTTGTCAGGTTTGTTTTCGCTTAAATGGGTATTATCGCCTTTATTTGAAATTATTTATTGTAAAGGGAATTGCTTCTACTATGCAAACAGAATCCATCACTATTCATGCTACGGATAACGATATTCTTTTACCCACAACGCATTTGCGTGAGTTGTTGATGGCGAATCACGTCTCTGAAGAAATCATCAAAAGTTGCGAAACTGCCTTAGCCGAACTGCTAAAAAAAATTGTGGTAGATGCCTACCATAATGATGAACAGCAACTCATCACAGTTAACATTTCCTATAATGGCAAAGGTGTTTATATTGAAACACAAGATGAAGGTAGCCCTTCTGAAATTCCTGTGCATAACGTGATTACGGCAAAAAATTTATTGCCTCCTGAATCAGAAAATGAAGTTGATACGCAAACTAAAACAAAACAATCTATCTTAGATGAAGTTTGGTACGAAGTAGATATGGGGAAAAACATCTGGCAATTGGTTAAATATCTTTAGCAATTATTCAAATGTATTTTCACATCGTCCCGCATTTGCGGGATGTTTCGCATTTTGGCGTATTTCACATTGGGCGATATAATACGAGTTCAATAAAAAAATTAGAGAAAATGATGAATCACAAAAAAGAATTTACCGGACCCAACTTCGCCTATATTTTGGAATTGTACGAACAATATCGGGCGAATCCAAACTCGGTTGATGAAGAAAGCCGACGACTATTTCAAGACTGGTCTCCACTTAATGGTGACTCTGCACCTCGTGATGTATCCAACGCTTCGCTTCCTATGGTCAACCTGTCTGCCATTACTGGAGCAGTTCACTTAGCCCGCTCCATTCGCTCGTATGGCTATCTCTCAGCAGACCTCAACCCTTTAGAAAATACACCCAAAGAAAATCGCCTCGTCAGCCTTGAATTTCATGGATTAACCCCAGCAGATTTAGCCAGCCTGCCCGCCAGTGTTTTAAGCATCTCCGGCNNCTGGTCTCCACTTAATGGTGACTCCGCACCTCGTGACGTACCCAACGCTTCGCTTTCTACGGTCAACCTGTCTGCCATTACTGGAGCAGTTCACTTAGCCCGCTCCATCCGTTCGTATGGCTACCTCTCAGCCGACCTCAACCCCTTAGAAGATGCGCCTAAAGAAAATCGCCTCGTTAGCCTTGAGTTTCATGGCTTAACCCCAGCAGATTTAGCTAGCCTGCCCGCCAGTGTTTTGAGCATCTCGGGCGCACAAATTGACGGAAACGCACAAGACGCTATCGAAAGATTGCGTTCTATTTATTCAGGAAGCATTGGCTACGATTATGGTCATATCCGCACGCCAGAAGAACGCGATTGGCTATATCAAACTGCTGAAAGCGGTTTATATCGTCAACAACTATTTGACAAGAAAAAACTCTTAGAGAGATTGAGTCAAGTAGAAGCATTTGAATTGTTTCTGCATCGTATATACCCGGGCAAAACACGATTCTCTGTTGAAGGCTTAGATATGCTCATCCCCATGTTGGATGAAATTGTAGATTCAGCCGCGAACGAAAGAATACCAACCGTATTCATGGGCATGGCACATCGCGGACGATTAAACGTCCTCGCGCATATTTTGCATAAACCTTATACACAAATACTCGCAGAATTTGCCGACCCCAAAGGTCGTGCTACTACATGGGATGAACTCGGTTGGACGGGCGATGTCAAATATCACATGGGTGCACAAAAATTAGTTGGCAGTGATAAAGAAACACATACCGTCATCCACATGCCAGCCAACCCTAGCCATCTCGAACAAATTGACCCGATATTAGTCGGTATGGCAAGGGCAAACAACACGAAGGTAAATAGAGGCGGTGCTCCAAAGTATGAAAATGTTTCCTTACCAGTTTTGATTCATGGCGACGCATCATTTATCGGTCAAGGCATCGTAGCAGAGACATTAAATTTTTCACGTGTTCAAGGTTATAAAACTAGTGGCACGTTGCATATTGTGGCGAATAATCAACTTGGATTTACTGCAAATGAAAATGAATCGCGTAGTAGTTTGCACGCCAGTGACCTTGCCGAAGGTTTTGAAATTCCAGTCATTCACGTCAATGCTGATGACCCAATTGCTTGTTTAGAAGCCGTAAAAACTGCGTTTGCATATCGCCAAAAATTTCAAAAAGATTTTGTAATTAATTTAATTGGCTATCGTCGTTATGGTCACAACGAAGGTGATGAGCCGCGTTTTACGCAACCTGTGATGTATAAGAAAATTGATGCGCATCCAACTGTTAGAAAAATTTGGGCGAAGAAATTAGAAGAAGAAAATTTATTAAATCAAAACGAAGCCGAAGATATCTTGCAAAGTTTTCTCAAAAATTTACAACAAGCCAGTGAGCAATTAGATGCAGAAAAAGCATTGGTGGAACCGCTTCCGCAACCGCCACCAAAAGGTGCCGCTCAAAAAGTAAAAACGGCTGTGACGCAAAAACGCCTCAAAGATTTAAATGGAAACTTGTTACAGTTTCCTGAAAGTTTTAAACTTAACTCGAAATTGGTTAAGTCTATTGAAAAACGAAAAACTTTATTCAATGATGCACAAGCAAAAATTGATTGGGCAACAGCCGAAGAATTAGCCTTTGCTTCTATTCTTGAAGATGGAATTCCGATTCGTTTGACGGGGCAAGATAGTGCGCGAGGGACGTTTAGTCAACGCCATGCTGTGTTTTATGATT
>DQGV01000268.1 GCA_003524705.1 Anaerolineae bacterium
AGCAGTTGCATTATCTGAAAAACGTAAGAAAGCCGCCACTGAAATGAGCAAAGGCATTGAAATTGAACTTGATGATTTGAAGATGGCTTCTGCTCAATTTGGCGTGGATTTCCAAACCAAACCTGACCCGAACGGTTTACCACTTGGAGAAACCCGCCTCGCATTTGACCATAACGGATTTGACCGCGTCGAATTTCTCGTTGCGCCAAACCCCGGTGAAGGACTCAAACCGCTTGCAAAAATTGCATCAGGTGGTGAAACATCTCGTTTAATGCTTGGGTTGAAAAATGTAATGGCGCGTGCTGATGAAGTACCTGCTTTAATTTTCGATGAAATTGACCAAGGCATCGGCGGACGTGTGGGTATGGTGGTGGGTCAAAAACTTTGGAATCTTTCTCGCACACATCAAGTCTTTTGTGTCACGCATCTTCCACAGCTTGCCGTCTTCGGCGACCAACATTATCAAGTACAAAAATTAGTAGATAAAGGTCGCACACTCACTCGCGTTGAAACATTAGAAGGCGAAGCCCGTCTGCTTGAACTTTCTCAAATGCTTGGTGAAGTTGGCGAAGGTACATTAAGGTCAGCGCATGAGTTGTTACAAACGGCAAGACAAATGATAAAAACAAATAAAAAATAAAACTATGTCATTGCGAGGAGTGACGCAGTCACGACAAAGCAATCTTATGATTAAGTTGGAGATTGCTTCGCCATAAAGAACAAGAACATGGCTCGCAATGACATTATTTTATTTTTAACCATATCACTTGATATGGTTCAAGATTAACTTTTGAAATTTGAATTTTTTGATTTGTAAACAAATCAATTCCTGATTCAAAATGTGTAGCAAATGAAATTTTTTGTGAACTGACGTTATGTAAGCATACCACGCAAGATTTTCCATCTGGTGAAATTCGCTCAATTGCAAAGATAGATTTATGAAACTCTAATATTTTTTGTGTTCCATGCGGATGAAATGCTGGAGAACTTTTTCTTGATTTTAATAAAGCAGAATATTTTTTGAAAACCTTTGCACGCAAAGAATTTTCATCATTCAATTCTTTTTGCAATTCATCAAACGAACATTTTTGACGATTGATAGTGCGATTGTGTCCAGTTTGTTCTACGCCTGCGCGCCAATTGCGTGAACCAAATAAACTATGAAAATAAATGCCCGGCACACCAATCATGGAAAGCATAATCGCTTGGGCTGAGATAAAACGCGAGACTTGTAAATCAATGGATTCACTCGCATTTGGATTCGATAGCGCATCAAAATAATTGATGTTCATTTCATACGGGCTTTTTGAGCCATCTGAATTATGTTTATATGAAATCAAACCACCATGTGCAAGTGTTTTTTCCACAAGTGAATCAATTTCGGCGTTAGATAAAATTCCGCGCGCGGGATTCAAGCCGACCCCGTCGTGTGAGGCGAGGAAGTTAAAGAATGTCGTTTTATCAGATGGCAATGTCAACGTCTTCGCCCAAGCGGATAATTTTGTCGCATCGCTTGTATGAAATGTATGTAATGTTAAAGGTGGCAAGGCAAAGTTATAAACAAGTTGTGCTTCGTTTGTTCCATTTCCGAAATATGAAATGTTATCCACATGTGGCACGTTGGTTTCAGTTATTAAATTTACATGTGGCGCAATTTGATTTAATACTTCACGCAAAAATTGAATAATTGCATGTGTTTGCGGCAAATGAATGCAACTCGTGCCAATTTCTTTCCACATGTATGCAATCGCATCCAAACGAATAAATGTTGCGCCGTGTTGAATATACAAACATAAAATATCTAAAATTTCTAACAACACTTGTGGATTTTTATAATTTAAATCAATTTGGTCTGCGCTGAAAGTCGTCCAAACTTTTTTCTCACCAGAAGGTGTTTGAAAATTTGTCAGCAATGGCAATGCACGCGGACGCACCACTTGAGATAAATCTGGATTCCCCTCCACAGTCACAAAATAATTTTGATAGTGCGAATCATCTACTAAAAATTTTTGAAACCACTCACTTTGTGATGAAATGTGATTGATGACCGCATCAAACATTAACTTGAACTTGGGCTGAAATGCGGAGACATCTTCCCAATCCCCAAGATTTTTATCAATCTGACGATAATCTACGACCGAGAACCCATCATCCGAAGTCCATGGATAAAACGGCAGAATGTGAATCCCTTGCACAACATCAGTTAAATATGTTTCCGAAAAAAGTTTGAGAGTTTGTAACGGTTTTTCATTTCCCCTTTGCACTTGGTCACCATACGTGATAAGCATTGAGTCGCGTTCTGTCAATGCGTCATCACGCGCTTGAATTTTGGTTTGATAAGTAGAAATCAGAGTTTCAAAACTGCCTATCCATTGCGAAGCGGTTTGAGCTCCATAAATGGAAGCGAGGCAGGTTTGTAGGCTGGTCATGGCGATGCGCTTTTTCTCCTTTTCCATAAATAACGCGCGGCAAGCGCAACGAAGATAAAGAAAGTTAGCGGGATGTATGCATATAGAAATGATTCAAGCATTGGAACCGATGGGTTGCTTAAGGCTCTCATCACGACCAATACATTATAGAAAACAAAATAAGAAAAGAATATCAATCCGTCATAACGTGAAATGTAATTATCTACAATAAAGACAGGGATGGTGACAACGGCGGCGAAGATAGCAATTGGTAAATCAAATCTGATGATATTTACTGCAACTGGAATACTTTCCGGTGTGGTTGCGGCGGCAACACCCAACACACCTAAAATATTGAAGATGTTACTGCCAATCACATTGCCAGCGGAAATATCGCCTTCCCCTTTCATCGCGGCAACGATAGAAGTTGCAACTTCCGGCATAGAGGTTCCTGCCGCGACAATCGTCAAACCAATCACTAATTCACTCACACCAAACGTGCGTGCAATGATAATTGCGGCTTCTACCAACCAATTGGAGCCAAAGTACAGCATGGCAAGTCCGCCTCCTACAAAAAACAAATTTTTCAAAATTGTTTTTAAGTTTTTTTGCTCTTTTGTAGCGTATTCTTCAGCATATTCATCTTGCACATCTTTTTTCTCTTTTTTGCTTGCCCATAATGTGAAAATGATATAAACAATCAACAACGAAATCAGGATGATGCCTTCAAGCCTGCTCAACCAACCATCTAACGCGAGGGCTAAAGCAAAGATAGAAACACCTACCATAATCGGTGCATCTAAGCGGATAAGTTGTTCCGCAATTTTGATGGGGCGAATCAAAGCTGCAATACCAAGAATAAAGAAAATATTAAATACATTGGAGCCAATCACATTGCCAATAGAAATATCGGCTTGACCTGCCAAAGCCGATTGCACAGAAACGGCTAGTTCAGGTGAACTCGTCCCGAAGGCAACAATGGTCAAACCAATGACCAAAGGTGAAACGCCAAAAACTGCCGCCAAGCGTGAAGCTCCACGAACTAATATTTCGGCTCCGGCTATTAAAGTAATTAATCCAACAATGAAAAGTAAATAGGTCATATCGTTAATCTCACTTCAGTATGTAGAAATTTTTATACCATAAATTTTTAAGTTAAGGTTATTTTTTGTTACCAATAAAAACAGACAATCAATGGCTTACATCTCCACCATACAAGGCGATTCATCTTTCACAATCACACTTTCGCCATTTGAAAATGTGACAGTGGTTTGTTCAGTACTGCGTACAATCGTCAAGCCTTTATATTTA
>DQGV01000115.1:0-695 GCA_003524705.1 Anaerolineae bacterium
AAAAGTTTGGGGAACAGTACACCAACTATAAGTCAAGTGTGAGGCGTTGGTTGTAAGTAAAACTATCTGTTTTGTTTACACACATCTCTTGACATGGTGTCTTTACAGGCGTAAAATACGATTAATCAGATTAATCAAATTTTATGCTACGAGAACGAACTTCTCCCAACATCTCTGAATTTCTTCGTTATTTAGCTTCTCATCCAGAAGCAGATGATAAGCTCCCCTCTTTAAATGAATTAAGCAAAGAATTGAATATCAGTGTAGCATCCTTGCGTGAACAATTAGAAGTTGCTCGCGCTTTAGGGGTAATAGAAGTTCGTCAGAAAACAGGTTCACGCAGATTGAAGTATTCATTTACACCTGCCATTCGCCAAAGTTTAGGTTATGCCCTTGCAATGAATGATGAACATTTCAAGAAATTTGCTGAAATGCGAAATCATTTAGAAGCGGCATATTGGTATGAAGCAGTCAAGTTATTAACGGATGAAGATAAAAAAGAATTAAATAATATTCTAAACAAAGCGTGGGAAAAATTAAATGGCGCCAATATTCAAGTGCCACATGAAGAACATCGCAAGTTACATCTCACAATATATAGCAAACTAGATAATCCATTTGTGATTGGTGTTTTAGAAGCGTATTGGGAAGCGTATGAGAATGTCGGTTTGAATATGTATGCTGGCAGTTATGAA
>DQGV01000115.1:896-2541 GCA_003524705.1 Anaerolineae bacterium
TTACAAGAAGTTTGGAAATATCATCAGACAATGATTGAGTCGATTTGCAGTAACCAGTTTGAGGTTGGGTATGAAGCGTTAGTCAAACATACTGACCTTTTATATCATCGTCCATAATTTCGAGGAGCATATGCAGAAAAAAATCAATGATTTTTCAATTACAGTTGGCACAAAAAATGGTTCAGGGAGCCAAACTGCCAATAACACAATTTTGAGATCAATTTTCAAAATGGGGATTCCTGTTTCTGGAAAAAATTTATTCCCATCCAACATTCAAGGCTTGCCAACTTGGTATACCATTCGAGTCAACAAAGATGGATTTATTGCGCGACAAACAATCAATGATATTGTGATTGCGATTAACCCCGATTCGTTCGCAAAGGATCTTGCATCTGTTTCTGCTGGTGGAGCATTTTTCTACTCTGACGATATCAAACTTGGAATCAATCGTACTGATATTGCCTTGTATCCATTGCCAATTAAAAGTCTTGTTCGTGCTGATACTAGCATTCCAAATGATTTCCGGGATTTAGTCGGCAACATGATTTATGTCGGCGCACTGGCTCACATGATTAACATAGATTTGGAAACGATTCATACAGCGTTAAGTTTTCACTTCAAAGGCAAACAAAAACCAATTGATATGAACTTTAACATGGTCAAAGCTGGTGTTGAATATGCAAAAAATAATTTTGAAAAGAAAGATCCATTTTATTTAGAACCTATGGATTCCACAAAAGATTTGATTATGACTGATGGCAACACAGCCGCTGCTATTGGTTCTATTTTTGGTGGTATTCAATTTGCAGCATGGTATCCGATTACGCCTGCATCATCATTAGCAGAATCGGTAATTGATTATTTGCCCATGCTTCGCAAACGTGAAGATGGTAAGAAAACATATGCTGTGATTCAAGCAGAAGATGAACTGGCTGCATTGGGTATGGCAATTGGTGCAGGTTGGAGCGGTTTACGCGCGATGACATCTTCTTCTGGACCTGGCATTTCTTTAATGACTGAGTTTGCGGGTTTGGCATATTATTCTGAAGTGCCAGTGGTGATTTGGGATATTCAACGCATCGGACCTAGCACCGGCTTGCCGACTCGCACCTCGCAAGCAGATTTAACTTTTGTTTACTCAATTGGTCATGGTGATACACAATCTATTATTCTTCTGCCAGGTACATTAGATGAATGTTTTGAATTCGGTTGGAAATCATTTGATATTGCTGAACGTTTGCAAACTCCAGTATTTGTATTGAGTGATTTAGATATTGGTATGAATCAATGGATGAGCAAACCATTTCAATATCCTGATGTGCCAATGGATAGAGGTAAAGTACTGTGGGAAAAAGATTTAGAAGAGCTCAAAGGCAATTGGGGTCGTTACCTTGATAAAGATGGTGATGGTATCTCCTACCGAACGATCCCTGGCAATAAACATCCAACCAGTGCTTACTTCACACGCGGAACTGGACATGATGAATATGCAAGATATACAGAAGATTCTGATGCTTACATGCGCAATATGGAACGGTTGAAGAAGAAATTTGAAAATGCAAAAAACTTTATGCCAAAACCTGTGCTGAGAGAGGTTAAAGGCGCAGAGATTGGTATTCTAGCTTTCGGTTCAACTGAAAATGCA
>DQGV01000045.1 GCA_003524705.1 Anaerolineae bacterium
TTAATCAAATCATTGCGCTTATACATATCTGCATAACGCTTAAACAAACCAACATTTCTCGTCAATGTATCCGATGATGATTCCATCGTTGCAAACAACATATTTCTAAAATCAAATTCACTAATCTTGGCGTGCTTGCCATTCTTGGCATACAAACGATAAGCATCCGATTTCTCAACCATCTTAAGTACTTTACCCGCTTTGACTTTTTCTTCTTTTGATACAACTGGTGCGGGGATAGTTTTAACAACTTCAACAGGTTTTGGCTTGGCGACAACCGCTTCTTTCTTAACCTCAACCTGTTTCTTTTTAACTTCAACCTTTTTCTTCGCTTGAACAGGCGGTAAAGCCAACGTCAATTGCTTGGGTTGAGCTTTCTTTGCCGATAACTTTTTCTTTGCAGTTGTAGTTTTAACTTGCTTTGGTTTTCCTTTTGTAACGGTTTGTTTCTTGATAACTGCTTTTTGTACTGGTTTTCTAGTTACAACTTTTTTCTTGTTTGGTTTCTGCTTGGTAACCTTTTTCTTAGCAGATTTTGTTTGAAGTGGCTTTCGCACTCTTCGGCGCAAAGTTTTCTTTGTCAGCACCAACGCGGCGGGTTTTTGTTTTCGGGCAGGCTTGGCTTTCTTTTTCGGAAGAATGCCTAAGGCTTTTGTGACTCGTTTTGCTGTTTGTTTACCTTTGAAGGTTAAAGCAAATCCATCATTCGGGTTGCCTTTGATAAGTTTCTTTTCACGCGCATCATTCAGTCGTCGAATCACCAAAGCTGAATCGGGCCAGCGCGGATATTTCTTTAATCCAAAACTATTGGGGAACAAGCGAAAACAAATTGAAATAATTTCTTCGGTAGTGGCATCCACTTGTTTTTCTTCTAAATAAGAAAGTGCAAATACAATCAAATCACTTAATGTGAGTTGTGAATATACATCCAGTTCAAATTTTGGAAGTTTTTTGATAGATATTTTTTTCGTCTTTGCCTTGCTGGATGCCATAATTTAAAAGATGCCTCTATGCTGAATGAATTGTTCTATTTTAACTGATGTTTGTGAAAAAATTAATTTCCACTATTATATTGATATACAAATACATTGTGTTCTTTGTTTTCATACACAAGTGTAAACAAATCTGGGTATGATTCAAGTACAGGTAAAACTTCGTTCTGGATGAACGGGTCAAGGTCAAGAGAGCGAGGCGATTGTAATAATGGCGAAATGATGATGTAATCAATCTCTTGGTTATCTACATATCGAATCAAATCTTGATTTTGTTTTGGAAAGTTAATCGTTTTTCTTTGCACATGCGGATATGCAGGCACAGGCTCGTTGACCATGACAATAGAATCGGCTGGAGAATTTTCTGCAACCCAATTTGCGCCGATAGATAAATCTGTGATTTGATTTTTTACGGGGTTAATAACATCTTGAATGTTTCGCACGAAAAGCGGAATGGAAATCAAAATTGCAAGTGTAATTGCAACGCGATTTGATTGTGGGAATTTTTCCATAAAAAATTTTATACTATTCAAAAAATAAAAATACAAAAATGGTAAAATTGGAATCAGAAATCTTGCTTTCACACTGCCTACGTTAGGATTCCAAAACGCGAGAATACCACAAACATAAATAACAAAGTAAATATGTAACCATTCTAGTTTTGGCTTTGTTTTGAAAATGCCGAATGCAATAAGAAAAAGAATGATAATGTTGAAAATGAATGGGATAAAACCTAAATCATAATTTTCTAAAATTGAATCAAGCCGTGAACCGAAAATAGGAATTAATGAACTTGATATCACTTCATTGTAATAGCCAATGATGTTTGAAATAACTTGTCCGACTTTTTCTGGAATGGAGCTGTTGAAAACTTGTGACTGATAACCTGTAGAAATCAGAGAACCAGTAATGAATCTTTGAATAATTGTGCCAATAAGAAAAACAATAACTGAAATAATTAATTCCCGAAAACGACGTGTGAATAAAAGATAAATAACAAATGCAATGAATAATGCAATACCGATTGTGCGAATAAGTTGTGTGTAGAAAATTAATATTGAAATAAGTATCAGTAGGGCGGGTTTGTAACCCGCCATTTTGTTCTCTGAATTTGTCACGCTATAAGCGTGACCTACAGAATCAAAAATATATAGTGCCAATAAAGAAAAAAATAAATAAGCAGACTCAGACATCACTGTGACGGATGTACCAATCAATAATGGATTTAATGCAACTAAAGAAATTAAGATTTCAAGATAGGGTGAAGCAAGTCTCTTTGAAAAAAGTTTGTAAATTAAATAAATAGATGATAACCACAAAACAAGAGAAAATATTTTCAAAATCAAATAATTGCTTGGAAATAAAAATGTAAGCGGAGTTAATAAAAGCGGAAAACCTGGTGGAAATGCTCGTTCTGCTTGGGGACGTGGGAAGTTGATTAACTCATAACCTTGTCCACTTGCTAAACTTTCGGCGAGGATAATGTAATGAGCATCATCATATGATGTGCCGATTTGCAGGGAATTGAATCGTAAGAGAGCCAGCGTTCCACTAATTATGATAATGATGAATAGAAAATGTTTTTTTAAATAATTCATTTTGTGTATGTTATTGCTGAATAGAATCCGTTTAAAAATCTTGAAGAGTGAGTAGCGAGTAATTGTGGTTTAGCAAAACCTGCTTCTTTAGTAAGTTTTCCAAAAGTAGCAAATGAAAATGGATATGGAACCCACATAAGATCGGAAGAGCA
>DQGV01000469.1 GCA_003524705.1 Anaerolineae bacterium
TTAAAATGTTGGGGTGATAATAGTTACGGTGAAATTGGGGATGGAACATACACTCAAAGAAACTCACCTGTCTCTATTGATACAGGGACCGATTATTTGAAAGTAGTTGTCGGGGGCTCTGCCAGTGGAGGTGGAACTTCATGCGGGATCACAATAGACAATGATTTAAAATGTTGGGGTGATAATAGTTATGGACAATTTGGCAATGGAGGGACATCTGCCAGTTTAACGCCCCTTCTTGTTCACGGCGGAACAAAGTATTCGGATATTTCCATAGGTGGTCTATTTGCTTGTGGTATCACTACGATAGGACAACTAAGATGTTGGGGAAGTAATTATAGTGGGCGATTGGGAGATGGAACTACTAATGACAGTACTGTGCCAATTGCTATTGACTCTGGAGTTAGCTACTCAAAAGTTTCCGCAGGGGAATATCAAACTTGTGCTATCACAACTACCGGTATTTTAAAATGTTGGGGGGAGGGTTTTGCAACGGGAACTAATTCTACTAGTGATGTTCTCGTACCAACAGTTGTGGATGCTGGAGTTAGTTATGCCTATATCTCTACAGGTGAAGAGGGTGGTTGTGCCATCACAACGAGTGGTGTTTTAAAGTGTTGGGGAAATAATGAGTTGGGACAACTCGGTGATCCGGATTTGGCGGTTTCACCCACTTTTAACCAGATGACTCCTCTGATTATTGATTCCGGGGTGACATATTCCAAAGTGGCAATGCAAAGAACATGGCCCGGAGGTAGTAGTTCTGTTCATACCTGTGGTGTGACAACAGGTGGCGGGCTAAGGTGCTGGGGTTCAAATAATAGATCTCAACTTGCTCAAAGTACTTTTACAAAACTGCCTATGTTTGTTTCTAGTGAAACTTTTTCCACATTTGGTATGCTTAATGAGAGGTTGGTAGGGCTAACCACTTCTGGAAAATCCTATGCGATAGGAGCAAATAATTATGGCGAGTTTGCTGACAGCTTGATTAGGCCCTATCTTTATCCTTTTAGATTATCTTCTCAAGGATTTACGTCGTAAACGATCCAACTCGCCTAGTTGTAAGCTAGTGGTGTAATGCCCATAATGATGTCGGCTAGGTGTTCGAAGTCTTCAATAGTTTTGGCCTTAGGTATTTCTTTGAACAAATATTTTATGGCTTCATAAATGTTCACATCATTAACTTTAGCGGTACAGAGTAAACTATAAAACATAGCGCTTGCGTTCGCTCCAGATTCGGTATCAGCGAACATCCAATTATTGCGACCAATCGCAAATTTTCTGATTGCGCGTTCAGCAAAGCCATTGTCCATTTCAAGACGCCCGTCTTTCAAGTAACCCGTCAAATATTGATATTCAGATCTGAAATATTTAAAAGCTTCACCTATCTTGCTTTTCGGTGGAACTTTACTGTGATTTCCATCAGCCCATTTTTTAAATTCATTCCAAATAGGAACCTGGATTTCTTGGCGTAATTTATTCCGATCATCTATGGTTAGTAGCCGCAGCTCTTCTTCGTGATCATAAAGACGTTCATAAAATTTCATCGCAACTTGCGCCAACGTCTGTCCAGGCTTAGCTCCTGTGGTCATTGCCTTTTCAAAATATCGCCGGCCATGCATATTGCAACCAATACGAATCAATTCAATGTTTTTTTCTAGAGCATTGTACGAGGCAAATCCATCAACTTGCAAAAACCCTTTGAACTCTGATAGTAATTTTTTTGCAACATCGCTTGAGCGGTGAGGATCATAATCAAATATAACTATTTTGTTTTTTCCATAGGGTGTCGAGCGAACCCACATCCATGATTTTGTTTCAGCTTTTCGACCATCTTCTTTTAACACCTGAGTGTGCGTCTCATCGCACGACACATAAAAGCTATCTAATAATCGCTCACAGAGTATATTCCATACCGGCATGCAAGCCTCAGCAGATGTTATCATCCAACGGGCCATCGTTTGACGAGTTATGTCTACTCCCATCTGATCAAATTTGTATTCTTGCCTGTAGAGCGGCATCCCGTAGCCATATTTCTCAACAACTACGGAGGCTAATAACTCTGCCGTTGCAATACCCTTGGGGATAATCGAAGGTACTGGCGGTGCTGTTTTTTCATAGTCTCCGCTGTCAATACCGTACTTTGCCCTACGATACACAATGACTTTTGTTTTTGATGGCTCATAGCTCAGCTTTTCTGAAACTTCATAGCCAATAACTTTCAATGGTGTACCGTCATCGGCAAATCTTTCTGACTCCGGCAATTCAACAATAATCTCTTCACGATCAAGATCTTCTGGAAGCGCCCGGCGATGTCCGCGTTTTTTCTTTACGTGGGCTTTCACCTGGATATCTTCTTCGAACTCTTCATCCGCACACAGTGGATCTGGCTTTAAAGACTCAAGCTCCGCTTCGTTGAATACTAATTGTTCTTCAGATTCCCAACGCTCTGATTTTTTACCGAACTTTGAACGCTGTAAATCGCGAATGATTTCCTGTAACCTTGAATTTTCTTCTTCGTAGTTTTTAAGAAGAATATCTTTTGTTTTAGCCTGAGAGTGAAGGCTATTGATTTCAATTTTTAAATTTTCATATTCAGAAAAAATAGATTCCGTCGATGGTAACATTGCAGTGCCATCATTACAGAAAATAGTTTCTTTCTCAACTTACTTTTTCAAAATATAGTTCAGAAAATGGTTTTATCTTCCAAACATCATATCCATCAAGCAACCAAGAGAATTGCTCCGGTGTTAACTCTACCACTAAATCGGTATGTTTCTTTGGCCACGGAAACTTGTCAGCCTCCAAACGCTTCTGCCACATAGCAAATCCGCTGCGATCAAAATACAAAACCTTGATGCTGTCGCGCTTGCGCCCGCTGAAAACAAATAAATGCGGATCCATTAAATTACCCATCAATGAACTCTGCACAAGTTCGCTCAATCCATTGATGCCCCGACGCATATCCACAGGATCTTTGTGGATAAATACTTTCTTGAAATCTTTACAGGACTTCATTGGGCTGCCTGAGTCAGTTGTAGAATAAATTCCGCAAGCCATCTGGCATCTGGTAAAGCTTGTTTACGAACGATTGCAGAGCTTAGCACTTGAACCTGTGCAAAAGGACTTGATGGGGTCGGTTTGACTTTATCCTTTCTTATCCTGGAATTAAGTTTTAGCTTCCATTTATAAAATGTCTGACTGGCAAGCCCTTTTGCCTCGCAATACTTTTGAATTCCGTCGGGGTATTGGTTGGCTTGCTCTATATGTTGCTGCCAAAATGCTATCTTTTGATCTTTTGCTAGTGTTGTTTTCATCTTTGACCTCCATGTTGACTATCAGACTATGGGTATTTCGATTCGTTTGCCAACAGGTGAGATGGATCGCTTAC
>DQGV01000341.1 GCA_003524705.1 Anaerolineae bacterium
CTTTACCTACTTCATCCGGAATGCCCGCTTCGGTCAATTCTTCTTCATTTTTTCCGACCATAGAAATTTCTGGAATTGTATAAATGCCATAAGGAAATAACTCAGGCGTATTTTTTGTTTGAATCCCAAATGCATGGCACGTCGCTAAACGACCTTGTTCCATAGATGTAGATGCTAATGATGGAAAGCCAATCACATCACCAACGGCATAAACATTGGGAACATTCGTTTGAAAATTATCGTTCACTTTCAGCAATCCACGTTCATTCACTTCTAAATTCACGGCTTGAATATTTAATGAATGTGTCGCACCAGTGCGTCCAATACTATACAATGCCATTTCGGTGGTAATTTGTTTTCCACTTGCCAAAGTAATCCTAACTTTTTCTCCATTGTTTTCATCTGTAACAGGCTCAATCGCTTTTACTTCTTCACCAAGCCGCATAATAGCGCGTTGTTGATTTAAGTGATACATCAGAGAATCAATTATTTCTTCATCTACAAATGGAAGCAAACGACGGCGTTTATCAATCAAGGTCACACGCACGCCGAGCGCAGCATAAATACAAGCGTATTCCAAACCAATCACACCAGCACCTATTACTGCCAATGAACGTGGTAAATGATTCAATTTAAGAATATCATCACTAATGACGATTCGTTTTCCATCAAATGGGATGCGTTCATCTTTTGTCGCAATCGTCCCCGTTGCAATCACAATTGCATTTGCAGTCACATCACGCCAACCTTGTTGGTCAACATGCTTCAATCGCACAGTATGTGCATCAATAAAAGAGGCTTCGGCTGAAATCAATTCAACGCGATTACGTTGTAATTGATGACGCACAATATCCAATTCATGTTGTATGACATGGTCTGTGCGATATAACAAATCACTCATGGTGATATTTTGTTTGACGGTATATGACTCACCATACAAACTATGCTCACGATATCCAGAAAGATGAAGAACCGCTTCTCTCAAGGTTTTACTTGGGATTGTGCCCGTGTTAATGCAGACTCCGCCCAAAATTGTTTTTCGTTCAACGACTGCCACGCGTTTATTTAACTTTGCGGCTTGAATCGCCGCCCGTTGACCAGCAGGTCCAGAACCGATGACGAGCATGTCATAATCATAGTCAGCCATGAGAGACCTCCAAGTTTTTTATGTGGAGTATAGTAGCTTGCTCCTGTTAATTCGCCAGCAAGCTGGCGAGACTCCATATAATTCATTATAGCATTTGAAAAACCCGCCTCACACGAGACGGGTTAACATTTGATTACAATTTCGGCTTAAGTTTCCCAATCCACGCCTGCTTCTGTGGATTCATGTTCTAACTCCGTCAACAATTTTTCTGCGGCTTGGATTTGTTCTGGGTCACCAATCAGACCAATACGGTCATCTGCTTCAAACACGGTTTGTGATTTTGGATTTGCCATCGGTTGTTTATTGCGTACAATTGCGACTACAGATGCTCCTGTGCGCGCCCGAATATTCGCTTCGGCTAATGTCTGTCCAATTAAGGCATTGCCAGAAACAATTCGAACCCAAGAAACTTCTAAATTGTGGCTGGCACTAATGAGATCATGCAAGAGGCGGTGTTCTTCTTGTGTATCAATTTGAGCGTCATAATGGTCTTCGCGGACTGAATCCATATAGCGGAGGATTTCATGTAAGGGGAAATCTAGTTTAAGTAGGGTGTGACGAACAAGTTCTAAACCACCTTCAAGTTCAGGGTGAATTACATCTTGTGCGCCAAGTTCAGCCAGCCGATTAATGCCTTCTTCTGTAGTGGCGCGAGCAATGATGGGCAATTTGGGAGCAATTTCTCGTGCGGCTGTAATGATTAACTCACTGGAGGCTTCATCGTGACCTGCAATTACTAATGCGCGAGCGCGCCCTAAACCTGCGTGATGTAACACTTCGGTATTGGAAGCATCTCCATATAAGGTGGGAATTCCTCGCCTGCTGAGTTCTTCAATACGTTCTACATCTGAATCAATCACAAGGTAAGGGATAGAGATTTGTTCTAGTAGGTTAACAATATAAGTACCGACTCTACCGTATTCGAAAACAATAACGTGACCTTCAATAGATTCTTCAACTGGAGCAGCAGGGGCTGGTCCATGACGGTCTAACAGTTTCCAAAATCTAGGGAATCGTTTGAAGAATTTCTCTGTTGGGTTGATGAGGCGGAACATCACTGGGTTGACAGTGATGGACAATAATGCTCCTGCTAATATTAATGAATATTGGTCTCTATCTAATATTCCTAGTGCAATGCCAGCTTGCCCTAGAATAAACGAGAACTCACCAATTTGGCTTAAGCCCGACGCAACTACCAATGCAGTGCGCCCTTGCCATGGGAATATTAAGCCAAGCATAAGAGTTAAAACTGATTTTCCGACGACGATAAGTATAGTTAATATCAATACATGACTAATGTTGTTATAAAGATAAATTGGATTGACGACCATTCCTATCGAAACAAAGAATAAAACTGTAAAGGCTTCTCGAAATGGAAAAACATCAGCTCCTACTTGATGACTCAACGGTGATTCGCCGACAACAACGCCCACTACGAATGCTCCTAGGGCAAATGAAATTCCAAACCATTCTGCGGCTCCAAGCGATACACCAAGTGTGATGGCGAGAATGGCTAAGATAAATAATTCACGTGAACGTGTATAAGCAATGCGAAGCAAAACCCAAGGGATGAGTCTTCTACCTACAAGCCATATAAGTGCAACAAAAGCAGCTGCTTTCACGAGAGTAAATATCAACCCGCCCCAATCAAATCCACCGTTGCTATTTGCTAAAGTGGGCATGAGTACCAATATCAAAACTGTGGCGATGTCTTCTA
>DQGV01000395.1 GCA_003524705.1 Anaerolineae bacterium
ATATAAAAAGGGATGCGTTCGATTTGCGCGTTTTTCATAGTGAATTCGTAGGGGCGACCCGCCCATCATGAGTATGATTTGTGAACATCATTGAAGGGTCGCCCTTACATCATTTTTCAAATTTATAGCACTGATTTTAATTTGTGCTTTTACATTCTTCGTGTTGAATTTAATTTCTTTCTTTTCATTTGGCATCAGGTGAAAATAATTATCTTCGGGTAAACCAATTTCAGATTGAATTTGCACACCATATAAGAATTTATCACTTGAAATAGAAAGCTTATTTTCAGAAAACTCAGCAATTACATTTGCTTGCACGATTGGCAAATGATGTGTGACTGGAAAATGAAATTGTTGGCTGATTATTTTTCCAGTTTCATCTTTCAAAATTGCACAGGCTACTTCATGTTTCGGTGGACCGAATTTATAAGCATAACTTGTGTCATAAAAACCGCTGAGTATTTCTTCGGCAATAATTTTTATTTTTTGATTCGCGTTAACTTTGATTTCTCGTTTTGCTTTTGCAACCGAGATATTTTCATTCAACATCATAAACTCAATCGTACCTGCAAACACAGATGAAGTTTCATTGATGATATGAAGATGTAAACCTTGTAAACCTTCGTCGGTAATTACAACCTGAATGGGTTGAAGAACTCTTTTCAAATAATAATATGCGGATTTGGGATGGTTATTTTTATCAATCACGCCCCAACCCGCGCCAGCCAGAATATCTTTATAAAACCAAACCAGTCCGCCGTTGCAATTGCTATAACTTGAACGCCATTCAGAAAAAACTTGACTCATCATTTCGCCTGTCGCTACACGCGATAGTGTCAAATAGCGATTCAAATCTTTATTTTTTAATTCATTTATATCCACATTAAATAATTTATTGGTGTAGTGTTCGCGCACATCTTCAAAATCCCACTCTGCGCCTGTGTCACGTGGTACACCATTTTTCCATAAAGCAGAATCATGTATCAAACTTGAAATAACTTTATCTTCTGGCACATTTGAAAAACCTAAAGTCTCCGATGTAAACTTCACATCTGCACGGCGAACATCATTTACATCACGCAAGTATGCGCCCACGCCGTAATAATGCGTCACGCCCTCACTTGTATAAAATGGAAACACACCTTCACTTGGTGATGATGGCAAATACAAAGAATCTTCATGCAAAGTTTTTATCAAGGCTGGCAATTCATTTGCAAACCAATCATTGCGCCACATTTCATTTGGAATACCCAACATCGCGGCTTGTTGTTCCACTTCACTGTTGCCACAATAAAAAATTATACAAGCATGTTGGCTCAATCTTTTGATTTGATAATTTGCTTCTGCCAAAATGTTTTGATGAAACGCCTCATCATTCACAGGATAATCCATATTGGCAAACATAAAATCTTGCCAAACCATAATCCCTAATTCATCACACAAATCATAAAACGCATCCTGCTCATAAATCATCGTGCCGCCAATGCGGAGCATGTTCATGCCCGCATCATGCGCAAGGGTCAATGCAGATTTCAAATCTTCAACTTTTCCATCTAATGAAATAATGTCATTGATTGTCCATACGGCACCGCGTGCAAAAATATTTTTTCCGTTGACTTGAATCTGAAATAAATCATTTTCTCGATTGAGATGCACATGCCGAAACCCGACTCGCGCCTCTTTCAATGTGTGAAGTTGATTCTGCACCTTGATCATTAACTTACACGGATACAGATTCGCTTCGCCATGTGTGTGCGGATTCCATGACTTTACATTTTGCAAAATAATTTCTTTATTGAGATGAATATTTTTATCAGAGCCAGTGAAAAGGGAATGGGTTTCGCCATTGATTTCAAAAATAATTTCACAAGGTTGGTTAGAAAGATTTTCTATATCTGCTTTGACTTTGATTACGCCATTTACATCTTGTAAAGATGTTTGTAAATTAAAGTCAACAAGATTTGCAACTTCAACAGTTTCCAAACGAACTTCTCGCCAAATACCGATTGGTTTAATAGGTGGAGTCCAGCCTGGGATGAAGCCTAGCAAAGTTGTTCGAATCCAGCGTAAATTCTGATTTTCGACTAATTTGGTCTTCCACTTTGGTCTTTTTCTTTGAACTTCTAGGGCTTGGTGAATGGAACGAAAGCAAATGACGAGTTGATTTTTCTCTTGCAACTTTTCTGTCACATCTACTTTGTATTGTAGAAACATGTTTTCGGTGTTGAGAATCTTTTCACCATTAAGCCAAATATCTGCTAAGGTTGCTAATCCATCAAAGACAAGGAAATGTTTTTTGCCTTGATTGTTAAAATTAAATTGATTTGAATACCACCAATCAAAATTTTCGATTTCAGATTCATTTGTCAGTGAGGCGATGGTTGCAGGTATAGAATCAACTGTAAAGTAGGTTGAGGCGTTTTGAATCCAGTCTGGAGAATCATATTGCCCCGCATCTGTTTTCCGCACCTGCCAATTTTCCGATAATCGCATCATAAATAAAGTTTTTGAAGCGTATTCATAGCGGTTTGCCAATCTTGCCCCATTTTTTCAATTGGCGAAAAATCAAGCGGCTTCTTTTTGCTGACGGCGCGCGCGAGTTGAAATTGCGTGGTCTTAGCAGTGGTGGAGATGTTGTTGAAAATTTCAATCACATCATCAAGATTTTTTTCTCCGTTTTGTTGGAGCCACTGTAAATAAGTTTTTGACAGTTCATAACATGCGCCGAGTTGACGAAGTGTAACGAAAGAATATTGATGAAACATATCAAGTGATTCTTGATTGAGCCAATCCATATCTTTTGCAAGGCGTTTGATAAATGTTTCAAACGGATTTTTATTTGGAATAAATGTAAGTTGCTTTTTTAGAATTTGAATAGAAGCATTCACGAGTTCTTGATTTTTTTTGGCGCGATCCCAAATTTTTACAAACTCAACATACGGTGGAAGATAAACTGGGTCATTTTGATTCAAACGAAACAAATTTATAA
>DQGV01000113.1 GCA_003524705.1 Anaerolineae bacterium
CTTGGGTATTGCTCGTCAATATTTTCTGAAACCCATTCAGATACGCCGAACGCAATCCCATTTTGCCGGGGCGATGCATCACTTCAATTTGGTTTGGATGTTCTTTAGCGAGTCTTTCTGCAATTTCGCCTGTGCCGTCTGGGCTATTATCATCCACGACCAGTAAGTGAATATCGAGCGGAAGCGAAAATAAAGCGGAGACCAATTTAGGAAGGTTCTCCGCTTCGTTGTATGTTGGGGTAACAACTGTAATTTTCAAATCGTTCATTTATTCTTTAGATTTATCAATTCTGTTTTTAGTTGATTGACATCACCTTTGTAACTCTTTAGTGAAGAAATATCACTAAGTTTGGCATTCAGGCGGTCTTTTTGTTTTGCCATTTGCTCACGATCTTTCAATGGATAAAAATATTCCATAGATTGGTCTAAGCGCGAACGAAGTTTTTCACTTAAGTTTGACAAATTAGAAGGCGGTATAAGCAAAATAAAATCTGTAGGGCTTAAGTGACCGAGAAAATCTTCGGCGCGGCTGAATTCGCGTAGGGTATTACCAATCATCAAACTGATAGCGCGTAAGACATCATCAGAAGCGACAAAGCCGTATGCCTCACGAAAAGCATCCATATTACTTAATGAAACAAACAACAAAGCAGTATTATCTTTGCCCAGCACATCGGAAAGTTTTTCATCCACCAATGCGCCTTCTGGTAAACCAGTGACAGGATTTGTTAAAGAACCTTGGCTGACGCGATTTAACGCATTGCGTACACGCAAGCGTAATTCTTGAATATCGAATGGCTTGGTGATGTAATCATCCGCGCCGATTTCTAAACCTTGGAGTTTATCGGAACGGTCACGTTTTTCGGTTAAGAAGATAATCGGAATATCAGAGGTGCGGCGGTCTTTTCGGAGACGATGTGCTACTTCGTAGCCATCAATATCTGGCAGGCGAATATCTAAAATTGCTAAATCTGGTGGAGATTGTTGAGCCGAACGAACGCCATCTTCACCCCAGTTAACAGTAGATACGTCATATTCCTGTGAACGGAAATATGCAGTCAGCATTTCGGCTACATCGGGGTCGTCTTCTACGATGAGGATTTTTGATTTAGTGTCTGCCATGCCAGACCCTTATAGGTGTTAAGAGATTGGTTCTTTTTGTACGATGAATTCACAAACGCTATCGCCCATGGCAATGCATTTGGATTCGTTGACACGGAATTCGTTTCCGCCGGAGACCCATTTAAGACTTTCTTGTAAAAGCCCAGTGGCAATAAAACATACGGGTTTATCGGCACCGGTTCTGCCCCAGCAACATGGGCATTTGTGAATCGTCCATACCCATTCTGTGTCTTTTTCTTCGACTGTGGTTTGTTGGTCTGAAAGTTGGGAGAAGATTTTTGCAAACGCGGGCAGACCAATTCTCAACTTAGATTGAAGCGGTAAAACAACAAAGGCTAAGTCGGCGGCGCCGGCTAAAGCTCCGAAGTTGCGTAATGCATCAGCAAAGGTGGCACGTCCAGCACGAAGTGCAAGACCTCTTCCACCGCGTGGTCCGTACATTTCTTCAAGTGCAGAACCAATTGCTGAAAGTTCGGCAAAATCAAAACCTTTATCTAAATTATCAGGTGGATAGTTTTCAACATAGTGACCCAAACCACCAAGGTTGAGGATGGCGTTGAGACCATTTTTTCCCATCACTTCTTCGAGGGATTTGATGGTGATTAGACCAAATTTGTTAGGGTAAAACAGACCGGCTTTTTGGATGGGGCTCATAGGTTCTCCACTAAATCAACTTTGCCAAATCTTCGGCGGCGCGGCGCATGTCTAAGAAGATTAGACCAAGCTTGGCTTGTTCGCGAGCCAGAGCAGTGAGGACTGCTTCTTCGCCAACGGACATGAGAACGACATATCCTTTGACGCCTTTTATATATACTTGCTCTAAAGAGCCGCGTCCTAATTCACCTGCAATGCGTTCACCTAAGGATAACATTGCGGCGGACATAGCTGATACACGGTCTTCTTCAACACCTTGCGGAAGTGCAGAGGCAATGCTTAAACCATCTACACTCACCACAGCTGATGCTTCAATATCAGGTGAGGATGCCTGCAATTCACGCAGGCGGTCTACCATTTGTTGTGTTCGGTTTTTAGACAAGCCAACCCTCCGGGGAAATGTAAATACCTCAACGGTTGAGGACGTTATCTTTAATAATGATTTAGCAATTTTAGAACAGGGCAGGGATTGTGTCAAGTAAGGGGTTTGCAAATTGGTAAGTTTGAAAAGTAAACGCAAAGAATTTTTGTTTTAAGATTATCAAAATGAAAGACTCAGCCCTAAAATAGGTCCCTCTTTTATTAGTGTGGCTGAGTCTTGTGTTGAAAAAAACTCTTTTGTTACCCCTTTTTTGTTACTGCAAATTCGAGTCAAACAAATTGCGCAATGTCTCTTCTGCAACTGGACCAATCAATTTTTGAATCACTGCCCCATTGCCATCTAAGAAATAAATTTCAGGTTGATAGAAAAACCCTAACTCACTTTGGAACACTTGCGTGCGCGGGTCGTCTGCATCTAAATAAGTAAATAAAATTCTTCCGTAATATTCTGCTTCGAGCCTATGAACCATAGGCGCCATGGCGCGGCAGGTACTTCAGGTATAGCGGAAAAATTCAACAAACTGAAACTGACCCGATGC
>DQGV01000467.1 GCA_003524705.1 Anaerolineae bacterium
GGTTCAGAATCAAATCTCTCGTCTATGAATGACGCGCATAATCCAAATCATGGTGGGGCTGTGTTAAGTGCAGATGGCAATGTCGCCGCATTTGGTGATTTCACATTTTTATCATCGCCATATAGCAACTATACAGATAATGCTACATTAATTTCAAACCTAGCAGATTTTGTGTTGACCAGTGAACAATCATTAACTTTACAAAACTTTCCATATATTTTTACAGGAAACACTGTCAATGTTTATATTTCGCCAGACTTAAGCAAAAACACAAGTTTGATTACGGCTTTGAGCGGGTTGCAATCTGCGTTGCGATACAGAAATATCGAATTGCGATTTGTAGATGAAGTTCCTTCAAGTGGCGACACCATTATCATCAGCACATTTTTATTAGATGAAGATACACAAGCCATTGCAAATAAATTTGATGTTGAATTCGGTAGCACAATTCAAACAGTTGAATTTGGTGAAGTGAGCAGTAGCGGCACTGGAATCTTTTTGCTTGACTCAACCAATACTGGAAATAAGTTAGTTATTCTGGCTGGCATTTCAGATGATGTGATTGCCATGATGGGTTTGGTCAGCAGTGGAAGCATCAATTCATGTCTCACGGCTGATAACATCGCAGTTTGTAGCGTCGGCTTTGGTGATGATTTTGGTTTTGGTGGTGGCTTTTCAGAAGAAACTCCGTTTGAAGAATTTCCATCTGAAGAAATTCCTACTGATGTAGAAGCAACACCAACCCCTTCGGGATAAATTTTTATAAAAGATTTCAATTCTTAATCATAGACGGTGGAAAAGACCAAACAGTCTATCATCCACCGTCTATTGTCTTTTATTGACAAATCTTTCACACTCCTGTATTCTCGCCTCATGCCAAGCCTCAACTTGCTTCAACAGCGGATAATTACTTCTCCCCTCGACTCAAAACTGTTCGTACAAGGAAATGCCGGCGCAGGAAAAACAACTGTCGGTGTAGAGCGGATGCGATATTTATTGTCGCAGGGAATCCCTGCTGATTCAATCCTGATGCTGACACCGCAGAGAACACTGCAAGAACCATATCTTGAATTGCTATTTACGCCTGAACGAATCGCGGGCGGAGAAGTTACATCAGCCACGATTGGCGGTTTGGCAAAACGCATGTGTGATTTGTTCTGGCCCCTCGTTGCTGAGCAAGCAGGTTTTAGAAACCCAGATTTGCCTCCCATTTTTTTGACGTTAGAAACTGCACAATATTACATGGCGCATTTGGTGCGACCATTAATTGAAGAGCAAGGGTATTTTCAATCGCTGACGATTAATCGCAATCGTTTGTATTCGCAAATTATTGATAACTTAAACAAAGCCGCAGTGGTGGGTTTTCCGCATACCAAAATCGGTTCACGCTTAGATTCTGCTTGGTTTGGTGATGCAGGTCAAAGGCGGATTTATCAAGATGCGCAAGAATGTGCAAATTTATTTCGTCAATATTGTTACGACCATAATTTATTAGATTTTTCTTTACAAGTTGAAATCTTCAATAACTATTTATGGTCGAATGAACAAGTGCGAAATTATTTGACGAGTACATATCGCCATTTGATTTATGACAATGTAGAAGAAGATGGACCCAGCACACATGATTTGATTCGAGAATGGTTGCCACAATTAGATTCAGCATTATTGCTTTACGATACAAATGCAGGTTACAGAAGTTTCCTCGGCGGTGATGCACAAACGGGTTATGAGTTAAATCAATTTTGCGATGAAGTGATTGAATTGAATGAAAGTTTTGTTTGGCAAAATGAAAATATTCGTGAAGTTTCAAATTCACTGGTCAATGCAATTATAGGAAATGAAGTCGCTCCTGAAGTCAACACCGAACCTGCTATGCAATTTATTCTGACTCGTTATCATCCCGAAATGATTGATGCAGTTGTTAATGAAGTTAAATCTCTTGTTTCGGATGCTCTAATTCCGCCTTCTGAAATTGTAATTCTTGCGCCATATCTTTCAGATGCTTTGCGTTTTTCAATTACGAATCGTTTAGATGCAGAAAATATTCCGTGGCGAACACATCGTCCGTCACGTTCGTTGAAAGATGAAACTGCAAGCAAAACATTATTAACATTATCTGCTCTGGCTCACCCGCATTGGAACATCCGCCCCACAAAATTTGATGTGGCGCAAGCCTTGATGTTTGCACTCAACACAGATTTAATCCGCGCGCAATTATTAACTGAAATTGTGTATCGTCAAAAAGATTTTCGGCTTTCCACTTTTGACGAAATCAAACCTGATATTCAAGAACGAGTCACGTATGCACTTGGTGAAAGATATACAACTTTACGAAATTGGATTGAAGAATATCGTTCATCTTTCCCAACTCCGTTAGATTTCTTTTTACGAAAGTTATTTGGTGAGGTTATTTCACAAAATGGGTTTGGCTTTCATACCAATTTGGATGCTGTGCGCATTGCCGCAAGTTTAATTGAATCAATCAAAAAATTTCGCAATGCTATGGAGCCATCCATCATCGGCATGGATACACCTTCGTTCGATTTGGGTCGTGAATATTTTGCTATGCTCGAAGATGGAGTCATCGCCGCGCAATATTTAGAATCATGGCGCAGTGAGGATAAAGATGCGGTTTTGGTCGCACCTGCATATTCATTTTTGATGATGAACCGCCCCGCTTCGATTCAGTTTTGGCTTGAGCCTGGTTCCTCTGGCTGGAGTCAACGCCCATCACAACCTCTTACGCATCCGTACGTTTTATCGCGTCATTGGGTTGATGGAAAATTATGGATGGACTCAGATGAAGTAGAAGCAGAAAAAAACACATTGGCTCGTTTGGCTGGTGGTCTCTTAAGCCGATGCAGAGAAAAGGTTTACTTGGCTATATCAGATTTAGGCGAGTCAGGAAGCGAACAAAGAGGTTCGTTGTTGAGAGCATTTCAAAAAGTGTTACAAAGTCAGGAATAAAGATGAAAGAGTTAATCAAACGGCCGCTTATTATTTTAAGTATTTTTCTTTTTATCTTGCTGATATTTGTTCGCTATCAGATTTTAGATTTAACCAATGGTGACCATCAATTAATTCTGACTTGGTATGATTTT
>DQGV01000331.1:0-199 GCA_003524705.1 Anaerolineae bacterium
GGTCGTCAAACGTGGAGTGAATGAACAAAGTATTTTGCCAATGGCAAGATTCTTCAGAGAACGAAAATATATTTTGCGCTTTATTGAATACATGGATGTTGGTCATACCAACGGCTGGCGTATGGATGATGTTGTGTCTGCAAAAGAAATTGTAGGCTTAATCAATGCCGAAATTCCATTAGAACCTGTTGACCCGAAT
>DQGV01000331.1:399-4565 GCA_003524705.1 Anaerolineae bacterium
CCATTAGAACCTGTTGACCCGAATTATCGAGGCGAAGTTGCTGAACGTTGGAAATATCAAGATGGCAGTGGTGAAATCGGTGTAATTGCATCTGTCACGCAAGCCTTTTGTCGAGATTGTAATCGCGCGCGTTTATCTGCTGAAGGAAAGTTATACACTTGTTTGTTTGCCATTAAAGGGCATGATTTGCGTGATTTGATTCGCAACGGCGCGAGTGATGATGAAATCTCTGAAAAAATTTCTCAAGTGTGGCACAAACGCGCTGACCGTTATTCTGAGATTCGTTCTGAAAATACCATTCCACTTCCAAAAGTTGAAATGTCTCACATCGGTGGATAAAAATAAATTACAAAGTAGCAACCATGAAAAAAATAAAAGCCATCCTCTTTGATCTTGACGGTACTTTACGACTCACAACCCCATCTGGTGGAAAAGTTTTTGTAGAGTATTTACAAACTCATAACATCACTTTTTCACAAGAACAAATTTTATTTGCTGAGCGATGGGAACATTTTTATTTTGCTAACTCGCCACAAATTACACAAGATGCCCAAACCTTCAAAGACGATAGCAAAGGATTTTGGGTCAATTATTCAAAACGGCGATTAATGGCATTGAAACTTTCTGAATCTCATGCGCATGAATTGGCTCCGCATGTTTCAAATCATATGAGCGAAGCATACAAACCGCAAGTGATTGTGCCAGAAGAAATTCCATCTGTGCTTACTTCATTAAGAGAATCAGGTTACACCTTAGGCGTGGTTTCGAACCGTGAAACTTCATTTCAAAACGAATTAGATGAAATGAATCTGACAAATTATTTTGACTTTTTACTTGCCGCAGGTGAAGTGGGTGCATTCAAGCCAGATGCGAGAGTATTTCATCATGCTTTGCAAATTTCCAAAACGCAAGCAGATGAAACCGTATACATCGGTGATAATTATTTTGCAGATATTGTTGGTTCAAATAATGCAGGTCTTATGCCTGTGTTATACGACCCAACAGGTTTGTTCCCAGAAGCACCAGATTGCCACATCATTCAGTCGTTTAATCAATTAAATGATTTGTTGAAATAAATTTTCTCGCCACAAATCCACTATGAACACAAAAGAATTTAACACATACAAAAATCGCTACAGAACTGCAATTCAAAATGTATTAAGTGAAACAGAAAAAGGTCGCTTAGATGAAGCGGCATTCCCTGCCTATTCTCACAAGAATCCGTTAATCAATTGGTTGTTTTGGCAACGCCTGCGTAAAGTGATGGAGTATGTTGAAAATAATCAATACGAAAATATTTTGGATTTCGGTTGTGGAAGTGGCGTGATGCTTCCATTTCTTTCGAACATTTCAAAACAAGTTGTTGCAATGGATGTAGATTTACTTCCGATTCAAAGTGTGCAAAAATATATTCCAATTGCAAACAATATCCAAATTAAAGATGCAACAAAAATCAATATTTCTGATTTATCTAAAAATTCTTTCGACCTCATCATTGCTCTTGATGTTTTAGAACATGTGGATGATTTACCAAAAACTTTAAGTGAATTATTTTCACTTCTCAAACCGAATGGTCAATTAATTGTTTCGGGTCCTACCGAAAATATTTTGTATCAAATCGGGCGCAAGATAGCGGGTCCTGAATATTCAGGGGCGTATCACGAACGTGGTATTGCTGAAATAAAAATTGAAATTCGTAAAATAGCAAAAATTCATCACATCGCAACTTTGTATCAACCCATTCCACTTTTTGAAATTTTTTCTGCAACAAAATAACTCGTCATTGCGAGGAGGACTGCTCTTCCGACGAAGCAATCTCCAAATTAATCTTGAGATTGCTTTGGGTAAAGAACACCTTCGCAACGACGAACAAAGGGGATGTATACTTAATAAATGCAATCCCAGCCGTATATTACTGGATTCAAACCAGCAGATTCAGGTCCGCTTGCCAGATTTCTTCCTCCACTTGAGGAAGGAGTCATATCCGCATGGCTTTCGCTTCAGACTTTAAGTGGTAATTGGTTACTAGACCCATTCGGATTCTCGCCTCGGCTGGTGCTTGAAGCCGCGCGTAGTGGATATAGAGTCTTAGTGACAGCCAATAATCCAATCACCAGATTTTTAGTTGAAATCTTTGCAAATCCTCCGCCTGAGTCAGAATTTATTGCGGCACTTGCAGATTTGGGGGCAATCAAAAAAGGGGATGAACGACTCGAAAATCATCTTCAATCACTTTATCTAACATCATGCGAAAAATGTAATGGACAAATTCAGGCAGATGCTTTTCTATGGAAAAAAGGTGAACATGTGCCTTATGGAAAAATTTATAAATGCACAAGTTGTGGCGATGAAGGCGAAAGACCTGTAAACGAAGAAGATAAAGAACGGGCAAAAAAAATAGCGGAGACAGATACCTTACATCGTTCCCGTTTGTTTGAAAGAGTCGTTTCACTAAAAGATGAAGATAGAATCTATGCCGAAGAAACGATTGAACATTATCTGCCACGTCCGTTGTATGCTTTGTCAACAATTATCAATCGTTTAGATAGTTTAGAAATATCAAAAGAAAGAAAACGAGCATTGACTGCTTTGGTTTTGTTAGCATGTGATGGTAGCAATACATTATGGTCATATCCTGAAGAAAGAAAAAGACCCAAACAACTTTCGACACCGAATCAATTCAAGGAAAACAATATCTGGAAAATGCTGGAGAGTGGAGTCAGCTTGTTTGCAGAATCAGGCTCACCCGTAGTCTGCGAAGCGTACCCGACAAAAATTCCAGAAAGTGGCGGGATATTAATCTACGAAGGAAGATTGAAAGACTTAGCGAATCAAGTGAAGCGTGAAATTCCAATTGCGGCAGTGATTGGTTCTGTGCCTCGACCGAATCAAGCATTCTGGACTTTATCCGCTTTGTGGGCGGGATGGTTGTGGGGCAAAGATTTTGTGGAGCCATATAAAATTGCATTGCGCCGCCGCAGATATGATTGGGCGTGGAATGCGACGGCATTGTTTGCCATGTTTAATTATTTGAATGATTTGTTAGTAGATGGTGTGCCGATGTTTGGTTTGTTGCCTGAACCTGAACCATCATTTTTAACATCGGCAATGACGGCGGCATGGTGTGCAGGTTTTAATTTGCAAAGTGTTGCGGCGCGTACAGAACTTGACCCTGTCCAAATCATTTGGAAGAGTGCACAAAAACCAAAACCCGAAAAAGTGAATCAAGAAAAATTTAAGAATGCGTTGGGAACATTTTTATCCGAACGTGGTGAGCCTGCAAAATATTTTTATGTGCATGTAGCAGGCTTGATTGCTTTATCAGAAAATAACGCTTTGAAACAAGATGAAGATGAATTTGATGAAGCATTAAGAAAGACACAACATTTATTTGAATCTGTTTTGAAAGATGATAAAAATTTTGTTCATTATTCAACAGGCGAAAATGTGGATACGGGGTTATGGACTATAACAAAAGGGCGAGGAGACCTCGCCCCTACGGAAACCCTGTCCGATAATATTGAAAAAGCAATTGTGAATTATTTGCAGAAAAATCCGAATGTGATTTTTTTGGAAGTGGAAGAAGAATTAAATAAACAATTTACAGGCTTGATGACACCATCGAAAGGTTTAATTTATGCTGTGTTAAATTCGTATGCGGAACGAATTGAAGGCGCGCGTTGGAAATTACGCGATGAAGATATTGCGTCTGTAAGGCGTGAAGAAGTTAAAAAAGTTTTTGCTTCGTTAGAAGAAATCGGCAACCGACTTAACTACGATTCATCTTTAGATGATAAAGTTTTAACTTGGAATGAAAAGAAAAAACCCATCAGAAAATTTTATATATTGGCTTCGGCGTTGGTCAATAAAGCCTTAGAAAATGCTGATGAGCAAACGGTTTTGGTCATTCCTGGTGGTCGGGCTGAGTTGTTAACTTATAAACAAGAACGTGACCCAAGTCTCAAAGAAAAAATGAAAAAGTATAAGTTAATTAAATATCGCTTAATCAGAAGCCTGCTTGAAGTGAGTGTATTGACGCGTGAGACATTTGAAGAACAAATCACCAGCGACCCTGTTGAAAAATCTACAAAGCAAATGATGATGTTTTAGAATATCAGGAATTAGGGATTAGGAACTAGGATTTCCGTAATCACCAAATTAAAACT
>DQGV01000083.1 GCA_003524705.1 Anaerolineae bacterium
CCATTAAACATTGGCACCACAGTAGATAGCGTTCAAGTAGATAGCTTCTCATTTAGTGGCGCTACCTGTACAAATACAATACCTACCAAAGAAAAAGATCCCAATGACCCGGACACTTCCGTTGTTCCTACTCCTACTGTAGACTGTATAGCAGACCCTTACAACCCTGCTTGCCCTTAATCAATACTTCATCCCTAAACTGGCGAGCTCTGATGCTCGCCAGTTTTCGCATTAAATGCAATCCACCGTCTACTATCCACCGTCCACCGTCTACCATCCACCACTCACCACTCACTACTCACCATCCATCATCCACCATCCAGACCAATTCGACCTGTCAGACCAGTCAGACCCTCCACCAACCACACTGGTACAATACAAACCATGACCCAATCCATAACCATCATCGGCGGCGGACTCGCCGGAAGCGAAGCCGCATGGCAACTCGCACAACAGAACATCCACGTCAAACTCTACGAAATGCGCCCAATGAATCCCACAGGCGCACACCTCACTGGCGACCTTGCCGAACTCGTCTGCTCCAACTCACTCGGCTCCAACCTGCCCGACAGAGCCTCAGGCGTATTAAAGAACGAACTACGCCTGCTCAACTCCATGTTGCTTGAATGTGCCGAAGCCACAGCACTCCCCGCAGGTGCCGCCCTCGCCGTAGATAGAGAAGCCTTTGCAAAACTCGTCACCGAAAAGATAAACAGCCACCCGCTCATTCAAGTCATCCGTGAAGAATACACACACATCCCCGATACTCCCGTCATCGTCGCCAGTGGTCCGCTCACATCCGATAGCCTCTCCCAATCCATAGCGAAACTCAGCGGAGAAGAACACCTTTTCTTCTTCGATGCCATCGCCCCCATCGTCCGCGCCGATACTATCAACATGGAGATAGCCTTCCGCGCCTCACGCTACGATAAAGGCGACCAAGACGAAGGCGATTACATCAACTGCCCGTTTACCAAAGAACAGTATTATGACTTTGTGTACGCACTCAAAGATGCTGAACGGATTGAGCTTCGTTCTTTTGAGGATGCGATTCGTTCTGGGGTGAAAGCTGGTCAGTTCTTTGAAGGCTGTTTACCAGTGGAAATCATCGCCGAGCGCGGAGAAGACTCCCTAGCATTCGGACCCATGCGCCCCATCGGTCTCCGCGACCCACGCACAAACAAACGCCCCTACGCCGTCGCCCAACTCAGGCAAGATAATATAGCCGCCAGTTTATATAACATCGTCGGCTTTCAAACCAACCTCAAATTCCCCGAACAAAGAAGAGTATTGCGCATGATACCGGGCTTAGAGAATGCCGAGTTCGAGCGTTATGGTCAGATGCACCGCAACACCTTCATCGCCTCACCCAAGTTACTCCGCCCCACGCTTCAACACATCACCCGTGACGATTTATTCTTCGCAGGTCAAATCACTGGCGTCGAGGGTTACATGGGCAACATCGCCACTGGCTTACTTGCAGGCATCAACGCCGCGCGTTTACTAAAAGCAGAACCCCTCCTCACCCTCCCAGCCGATACCATGCTCGGCGCACTCTGCCACTATGTCACCCACGCCGACCTCAAAGACTTCCAACCCATGAAAGCCAACTTCGGCATCCTCCCCGAACTGTCACTCGACAAAAAACTCGGCAAACGCGAACGCGGCGCTTTATATGCACAACGGGCAGAAACATCACTCAAAGAATATCTATCCCCGGTAGGGGCGAGGTAATCTCGCCCAATGAAACCCACTGGTCGAGTAGGCGGTGTTATTCCGCCGTACCGAGACCACAAATCAATAGAAAGTATAAAATTAACTGGTGGTCTCGATACGCCTTCGGCACTCGACCACCGGGTTTATAAACAAATATGAAGAAACGTGCTGTCACCATCTACTTAACTTTGATATTCTCGCTGTTGACATTGGTCATCGCGTGGTACACCGCCTCCTTCCTGACCCGTGAACCTGAGTCAGCTACCTTCGACGGTCAGCGCGCCTACACAGACGTCATCACCCAAGTCGAAATGGGAAGCAGAAGCCCGGGCTCCACAGGGCATGTTCAAATCCGCGAGTGGATGCGTGCCGAACTCCAGTCCGCTGGCTGGGTAGTCGAAGTCCACCATACCGAACGGCTTGGGCATCCCATCTACAACATCATCGCCAAGCGAAATGAAGAGCCTCCCCAAATCATCCTAGGTGCCCACTACGACACACGCTTCTTCGCCGATAACGACCCCGATCTCAACAATCACACCCTGCCTGTGCCCGGCGCCAATGACGGTGCCTCTGGCGTAGCCGTCTTACTTGAACTTGCGCGTACACTTCCCGAAGATACCCTGCCGACATGGCTAGTCTTCTTTGATGCTGAAGACAACGGGCGCATTGACGGTTGGGATTGGATACTCGGTTCACGCGCCTTTGTGGAAGAAATAGAAATCAATCTGCAAGCCGTTGTGATTGTGGATATGATTGGCGATATTGACTTGAACATTCACTACGAAAAGAATTCGGATAAAGCCTTGCGCGAAGAGATATGGGACGTTGCTAGTGAGTTAGGCTACGGGAGCGTCTTCATCCGCTCCGAAAAATACAGCATCCTAGATGACCATACGCCTTTTCTCGAAGCAGGCATCCCCGCCATAGACATCATTGATTTTGATTACGCCTACTGGCACACCATCGCCGACACCCCCGATAAAGTCTCCCCCACAAGCCTCCTCGCCGTCGGCGATACATTATGGCATTGGATAGTTAAGAGAACAGAGAACAGTAATCAGTAATCTGCTTACTGTTCTCTGTTCTCTCTTTTCTAAAAACAAAAACAGGCTTACACTTAACCCACACATGGCAGTACAAGCATCATTGCATAAAATTCGGTCAGCATGGGTAGAGCGCATCTCGCGAGAATTAGCAAGCGGCGAAGGTGTGCGTGCTGGCTTTGCCGAACAACTCGAACGCTTTTGTGACCTTCTCGAACAGACGATTGTCACAGGTGATACCGCATGGTTAGACTCCATCCTCTACGATTGGGGACACGCCCCCACCGAAACGAATCTAGAGCAAGCTGATTACTACGTCTCATTCGTCATCAACCGCATGATTGCTTTGGTGATAGAGATTGCACGTGAAAAGCTCAAGCAAAAAGAAGCACTCGAATTATTGGGTGCAGTTATTCCCATTCTCACCCACAGCCTCAGCGTCGTCATCCGCTATGAAATGGAAACGCGCGTGGCGCACATCTCCACTGAGTTAGGCAAGACCCAAGAGAAACTACAACAACTCGACCAGAACAAATCCAAGTTCATCTCCGTTGCCGCACATGAACTCAAAACACCGCTCACCTTGATTGAAGGTTACTCGTCTATGATGACTGACTTAGTCCAAGCCGATGAGCAATTACAAATGAAGAGTTATCTCGGCGGCGTCAACACCGGCATTCTGCGTCTGCGCCAAATCATTGACGATATGATAGACGTCTCACTGATTGATAACAACTTATTGACGCTCAACAATCAACCTATCTTTATCAACTCTTTGTTAGGCTTACTGCAACATGAGTTTCATAAGATTATGGAAGAGCGTAAGCAGACGCTCATCATCAAAGAGTTTGAAGGTAGCAACTTGATGATATATGGCGACTCATCACGTTTGCATCAAGCCTTATATAACATCGTATCCAACGCGGTCAAATTCACGCCGGATAACGGCACCATCACCATTGATGGGCGTTTACTGCCGGGCTTTGTGGAAATCACATTCACAGATACAGGCATCGGCATCTCCACTGAAAATCAAGGCTTGATATTTGATAAGTTCGGTCAGCTTGGGCGCACAGACTTACACTCCAGCGGCAAGACCAAATTCAAAGGTGGTGGACCTGGGCTTGGGCTTTCTATATCCAAAGGTATCATCGAAGCACATGGCGGTACAATCTGGGTAGAATCAGAAGGCTATGACGAAGTAAAATTACCGGGCTCAACCTTTCACGTCTTGTTACCCACTCGCACAGAACCAACAGACCCTATCATGCTAAAGTTTTTTGGGAATAACAATTCACCAACTACAAAAGAAACGGAAACTAGTGGCAAAGAAAATCCCTCAACCGACAACCCCTCCGCGTGAACGTGCTTTTCTCGTCGGCGTTGAAATACACAATCAGCAAAAACATTTATCGCTTGAAGATTCACTAACCGAATTGGCTTTACTCGCCGATACTGCCGGTGTAGATGTCGTCGGCGAACTGACCCAAAAACTCAGTCACCCGCATGTCGAAACCTATATTGGTCCTGGTAAAGTGCAAGAGTTACTCGCCCTCGCAGAAGAGACCTTAGCAGAAGTCGTCATCTTTGATGATGAACTCTTGCCACGTCACCAACGCGAATTGGAAAAAGCACTTGGCAAAAATATCCGCGTGATTGATAGAACAGCGTTAATTCTTGATATCTTCGCCCAACATTCTCACACCAAAGAAGGTATGTTGCAAGTAGAGTTAGCGCAATATGAATACAACCTTCCGCGCCTCACACGCGCATGGACGCATCTCGAACGTCAGGCAGGTGGTGGTGGCGGACGAGCTGGTTCAACAGGTGGCGTCGGCTTACGTGGTCCGGGTGAAACTCAGCTTGAAGTTGACCGCCGTGACATTCGGAGGCGCATTTCTTACATCAAAAAAGAACTCGATAAAGTAGAAGCCTATCGTTTTCGTCATCGCGCCCAGCGCAAACGCGCTCGCATCCCAACAGTGGCATTGGTCGGTTATACAAACGCAGGCAAATCCACATTGTTGAATCGTTTATCCAAATCAGATGTGTATGCCGCAGACCAACTCTTCGCTACACTTGACCCAACCACGCGGCGTGTGCAACTCCCCGGTGATAACTTAGCCTTGTTTACCGATACAGTCGGCTTTATTCAAAAACTGCCCACAACCTTAATCGCCGCCTTTCATGCCACACTAGAAGAAATCGCCGAAGCCGATTTACTCTTGCACGTGGTTGACATTTCACATCCCAATGCCTTAGGTCAGTTTGAAGCGGTGCAAGAAACACTCGAAGAAATTGGTGCAAGTCACATCCCCATGATTACCGCGCTCAACAAAGCAGACCGACTCAAAGACCCTGAAAATGCCAAACGCATCTTAGAAGACTTTGAAAAGTCTGTTGCGATTTCAGCCGCCAAAGGCACGGGCATCCCAGATTTGCTTCACCTTGTGCAAGAAGAATTATTTGAAGCCTACAGCCCAATCCATGTGCGCTTGCCTTATAAAGAAGGTGCTTTGATTTCGCTCTTCCATGAGCTGGGACAAGTAGAACGCATCGAACATGAACGGGGAGGCGTGGTCATGCAGGGACGCATTCCCGGTCGTTTGGTAGCGCAGTATTCGGCATGGCAAGTAAAATCTAATGGGCATGTGCCTATCGAAGAAGAAATCGAAATTGAATAAAAAGGAATTGTCATGTCAAAACTATTAGATAAACTTTCAGAATATCTCGCCCATCGCAAAGGCTTACTTCCTATCATTGGTATTTTATTCATCATCGTCAATTTAGCCATTCAATTTGCATTCCCACTCAGCATGTTAGCCTTTAGCAATATCTTTTTGCATATCGGATTAATCATCGCTATTTTTGGTCTCATGCTCGCTTGGGCTTTATGAAAGAACATAGCCACAGAGTTCACAGAGACCATTGAGAAAAGACTCAGAGAACTCTGTGGTCTCTGTGGCTATGGCTTTTTATAAATATGCCCTCATCCATACTAGGCAAAACACTCCTCAATCAATATCGAGTTGAAGAATACATCACATCCACACCGCTTGGTGAACTGCACCGCGTCACCGACGAACGAAGCGGCAAATTATTTGCACTCGTTTTACTGCCAAAAGAAATTTCAGATGACCTCGAAGCCATTAAAGAATTAGAAAGCAAATCAAAAAAGCTACAAAGCATTAATCATCCCAACCTAGCAAAATATATAGGTTTATATCAAACCCCAACACTTGCCTTCTTGCTCGAAGAATGGATAGACGGACCGTCACTAAAAAACATTCTCGCACAAACAACATTAAGCGCAGAAGAAGTCATCATTTATACAAAGTCTTTATGCAACGCGCTCGAAGCACTTCACAAACAAAACTTCTTACATCTCAACTTTTCGCCTGAACTTATTCGCATCAATCAAAAAGGTCAAATCAAATTAAGTGGCATCGCCAATGCCACTCCGCTTAATCAACAAGCCAGCCGCAAGTTAAATAAATACACATCACTTTATACATCGCCTGAAGAACTTAAAGAACAAACGCCCAGCCCAGCCTCCGATGTATATTCGCTTTCCATTCTTTTATATCAACTCATCACAAACAAATGGATAAACGGCAAACAACCTCCAAAATCAAACGAAGCCATTCGCAAGATACATCTTGATACAACTCCACCTGTACCCATCTCGCTCAATAAAAATATTCCGGATAACTTCTCGCGTATGCTTTTGTGGTCGCTCCGCAAAAATCCAGATGACCGCCTGAAAAACACCACTGAACTTCTTTCATCACTCGCGCTTTCTCTGCAAATTTCAATAGATAAAATTCCGCCTCTCGTCTCGGGGACATCTGCCCCTGTCACCTCAGCAGTTCTGCAATCGTGGACCTTTCTCCCCCCACCCAAAGCCAGCGCCATCAGTGACACGATTCCATTAGAAGATAGATTAGCAAATGTTTCGTCACCATTACCCAAAAAGCGTCAAGTCCGCGTGATGCCTGTCTTCTTTTTGTTTTTATTTGCAGGTATTTTTGCCTTATTCTTTTTCATTCGTCCTGTTGAGCCAGCAGTTTCAACCTTGCCAACGATTACACCCTTTGTACCCAATATCACACCACCCCCAACAAACACATCCGAACCCAGACCCACAAAAGAATTTGGCGGACAGATCACTTTTACTTGTACTCGTGGAGATTTTAATCAAGTCTGTATCGTAAATAGAGATGGAAGTGGCTACACGCAAATTACAGATATGGAAGCCAGCAATTACTATCCTGTCTTTACACCTGATGGAACTTCGTTATTATTTGCTTCTAACCGCAATGGTCCCTTTGATTTTTTTCTGCTTGTCTTTAGCCAAAGAGAAATTATTCCAATCACAAATAACATTGGCAATGTCATTTCGCCAGACTACTCCCCTGACGGCAGGCAGATAGTTTTTGCTAATAAAGTTGGCGATAACCCCACCGCCATTTGGATGATCAATGCCGATGGATTAAACCCACGCCTCATTTACACAGGCGCAAGGGATATTGTCGCGGTGGCATGGTCACCCAACGGAGAAAAGATTGCGTATGCCATGTCTATGGGTGTTCCACAAGAATATGAAATTTATACAATGGATATAAACGGCAGAAATCATCTCAAAGTATCACAAGGGTTGTTGGGCATTGGCGGCAGTGTAGATTGGTCAATAGATGGCAGAAGTTTATTAATCCATGCAGGTGCATTTGGAGATAAAAACATATTTAGAATTGATGCAGAAACTGGAGATTTTATACAACTCACCAACGGCGGTAATAATGCCAGTGCATCTTACTCACCAGACGGGAATTATATTGTCTTCAACTCTCTTCGCAATGATGACCAATCCGATTTATACATCATGCGCGCAGATGGAACAAATCAGGTGCAGTTAACGAATCACCCCGAACCTGATTGGGGCGCGAGGTGGATTGATTAGAAATAAATTTATCGAAGGTTACTTATGAGCAAAAAAATCAAATTACATAATAAATTTATAAGCCTCGTTAATCTCATTGTTCTCCTATTATCAAGTTGTGCAGATAGGGAATCAAAAAAAACTCATTCAGGTGTATATCCTTTCCCAACATATGTTTATGACATTTTACCTAGTGGAAATGCAGAATTTGTACATTATTTTCCTTCTAAAAATTTCGATTTCAATATCGAGTTTGACTACCCTAGTAGTTGGTGGTTACAAGAACATACAAATGAAATTGCGTTGGAGAGTGTTTTCTTAGGAGATCCAAGGTTTCTCTCCTTACCTACTCCAACATACGATACCTACCACCCTACACCGAACGACTTTGGGAGTGTTTATATTTGGGTTATGTCTAGAGGGTATGGTCAAAGCCCTGACTCAGAGCTAGAGGAACATAAAGAAAGTTATAGCAACACCCATTGGATAAAAGTTCTGAATAACTACACAATCAAAATAGATGGATATTATGCTACTGTTTTAGAGTATCAAATTGAGCCATTTGATAACGGATACACTGATTTGATGTTTAGTAAGAGAATCTATTTTATGGTTAAGAGACAAGTGTACGAAATAATTTTTACGGTTGCAGATAAAGATCGAGGTGGCGATTTTGAGAAAGGATTTGATTACTTATTAAGCAGCATAAAGATAGTATTAAAGTAAAAAGTAAGAAAAAGTTGAAATAGCAGAATCAATTTTCCATCAAGTAAGAAGCGAGTTTTATTATCCGATGATGATTTTGACCTGTACACCGTCAAATATCATTTTTTTAACTTGCAGGGGATTTTTTTATAACAAATTGTTATGTTTTGGGGCAAAACCTGCGCATAAAAAACCTTTACATGCAGGATATTTAATGTATCATTCACTCATCAATGGCGTTTTTCGCGGCTCG
>DQGV01000066.1 GCA_003524705.1 Anaerolineae bacterium
TTCAGAGTTTGTCTTGCAAATCATCCTATAGATTCAAATAACATCTTTCTCTTTCACAAAACCACACATCGTGAGGTCTATGAAAAATCCATGCAAAAAGGTTTTGATGATGTTTTGCTTTTCAACGAAAAAGGTGAATTGACAGAATTTACGATTGGGAATTTGGTTGTGGAATCAAATGGAAAATTTTTTACCCCGCCAATTTCTTGCGGACTATTAGCAGGCACTTTTAGAGAGCATTTATTGGAAACAGGAAAAATTAAAGAAAGAGTTATTTATAAACACGAATTGAATCAGTTTGAGAAAATTTATTTGATTAATTCGGTGAGGAAATGGGTTGAAACAAAAATGTAGGGACATGGCGTGCCATGTCCCTACAAAATTAATTAAACATCTTGCAAACTAATCGTCACGTTGACACTGCCATCGCCTAAATCCACACCTTGAATGACAATGGCTTGACCACTTGGGTCGCCATCAAAGACGATGCTGAAAACGCCGTCGGAGATAACAGTGGTAATTTCACGTTCTGTCAATCCTTGTTTTCCAAATTCATCACGATAAAATTTCATTACATCATCAAGACTCAATTTTGTTTGGAAGTTGGTTGTGCCGGCAATAGTGGTCACATTGAAAGCATCTGATGGCAATGGAAAATCTGACTCGCCGCCGAAAGAAAAATCTGATTCAGTGGAAGGTTCTTCAGTTGCTGAATCACCACCAGAATATTCAAAAGGCGGAAGTTCTTCCTGTGAGTCACTGCTTCCGCCGCCTAAAACAGTTTGACATGCGAGAGAGGCGAGGATTAAGGTCAAAATGGCAAAGTAAATCTTATAGTTTTTCATCTTCAATATTCTCCTTTGTTTGTGATTATACAGAGGCTGAGAAAGAAGTTAATCCCCCATAAAGCACAAAAGCGGAATTGAGAAATCAATTCCGCTTTTGTTTTTTAAAAGTAAATCTTATTCTTCGGAAGATGGTTTGAAGATTAAGAAGATGGCGTTAATCAAAATACCTAAGACTGCCGCAGTTGCAATGGCTGGTAAACCACTTGGGAAGCCGGGGAGAACCACAGGAATAAAGCCACCGGGATAGCCAATGTTACCGCCGATACCGACAATCATAATCACTGCGCCGATAGCAAGATTGCGTGGGCTAAACATGCTCACTTTGTTTTCTTGCATGAGCGCAATACCTTGCATACCAATCACGCCGAAGAGGTAAATAGCTAAACCGCCGCTGACTGCCAATGGCACACTTTGCACAAAAGCGGCAAGCGGACCAAAGAAGCCAAGCAAGATTGAAATAGCACCAGCCGCAATTAATGCTGGACCTGAATAGTTGCGTGTGATTGCCATGAGTGAATTGTTTTCACCATAGTTTGTTCCAGCAGTAGCACCGACCAAACCATTTAAGAAATCGCCAACGCCATCAAACACAAGGTTTAAACCGACGTTTTTATCCAAATGAATTTTTTCACGTCCAGATTCTTCTGCGAAGCGGTCAACATATAAACTCATTTGATAGAGATGCGCAGTAGATTCAGGAATGGTAGCAATTGCCATAATCGCAATACTGAAAATGGCAGTCACTACAAATTCACCAGCAAAACTTGGGAGCGTGATATTTGGCATTGTAAATAAAGGTGCCGCCGCAACGCCACCGAAATTAACTGTACCCGGTGCAAAAATTGCAGATGCAATATAACCAACGATTGCACCAAAGATGACTGGCAACATTCCGAGGAAACCTTTGTTTTGTAAATAGACTGAGAACAAAATAGTTGAAATTAATGTAATCAAAGCAACTGTAAAGTTTGCGCTTGCCATCTGACCTAATGCCGCAAAAGCCAAACCAAAACCGATAATGGCAGCAACAGAACCTGTGACCACTGGAGGCAAAACTTTATCGAGGCTGGCTTTACCAATAGCACGAATAATAAAACCGACCAAAATGTTTAACACACCAGTCGCTACGATACCGGCTTGCATGGTGCTAATCACTTCGTTGGGCAAAGGCACACCAAAGGCCGGCGCAGAACCAGTCATAGCAGTTGCTATGCCTTGATACGCCGCAATATAACTAAAACTAGAACCATAGAAAAGTGGAATGAAATTTCCGATACTATTTTTAGAAAGTATCAAAGCCACAATGGTTGAAACACCAGATGCAAGTAACACTGTTCCCGGATGAAAACCACACAAAGCCGCAACCAATACAGTCGCAGGGAACATCGTCAATACATGTTGAAAGCCCAATAAAATTGTTTGCCCAATAGGCGGGTTATCATTGGGCATATAACCAATTACATTATTTTTTGCCATCGTCATTTCTCCTGTTGTTGATTTTGATGATTTAGAAACACTAGCCTTTGGCTTACTTGTTTTACTTACTTTCTTTTTTGTTGCCATCTTTTACATTCTCCTTTCTCAAATCGGTGAAAACAATCAAAAACACACTCCGCAATAATCACCTCCAACAAAAATCGCCATGCAAATTCAGCACGGCGATAAAAAAGAATAATAAATCAAACTCACGGGCAATGAGTCCTTTCCCAATACAGTCATAAAAATGACCTTGATTTAATCTCATCTTAACAAGAAATAACACACCAAAATAGATGGGGATACGCATTTTTTAGATGAAAAACCGCCTCTTTCTACGGGACACCTGTTTCTGTTTAGACACATTCTTTCCACCTCATTTGACTTCCACAATATCCTTGTGCTAAACTCACAGCCTATGCAACTCAAAGGTAATGTCACCATCAAAGCACCACGCAAAAAAGTTTGGGATTTTTTAACAGACCCCAATCAACTCGCACAATGTGTGCCCGGTATTGAGTCAGTGGAAGAGATTGAAAAATTAAAAAAATATCGTGGCGTTGTTTCAGTTGGACTTGGTTCCGTCAAAGCAAAATTTAACGGTGAAGTAGATATCCTTGAATTAGATGAACCCAAATTTGCAAAACTAAAAGCACATGGCAAAGCCACAGGAAGCACAGCCGATGCCATTAGTGAAATGAAAATGTCTGACGCACCTGATAATTCCACGCTGGTTGAATGGACTGCAGATATTAATGTTTCAGGTCAATTGGCGAGTTTGGTATCAAGACTCATGGTACCTGTCTCACAAAAGTTAGCTGGCGTGTTTTATGATGAAGTAAAGAAGAGGATAGAGAAAGAATAAATAATCGTAGGGGCGAGGCAAAGTGCCACGAAGTGGTATGACCTCGCCCCTACAATAATAATATGCGCGATATTTTGAAAGATATCGAAAAATGGATAGACACGGGGGAAACCATCGCGCTTGCCACTGTGATTCAAACATGGGGTTCATCTCCGCGAAAAGTTGGCTCACACATGGCGTTTACTTTAAGTGGAAAAATCACAGGTTCAGTCAGTGGCGGATGTGTGGAAAATGCAGTCATTGAAGCAGGTTATCAAGTTCTAAAAAATAATCAACCTCAACTTTTACATTTTGGCGTAGCAGATGAAACCGCATGGGAAGTCGGTTTGGCGTGTGGGGGAAGTATTGATATTTTTGTTAATAAATTAAATCCAGAATTTTTCAAAAAACTAAAATCAATTTTAGATGACGAATCATCTCTCATTCACATCACCGTAATTCAAAACTCAAATGATTTATTGGGAAAAGAAATCATCATCACAGAAGATAAACAAATTTTGGGCACATTCGGCAACGAATGGGACTCAAAAGTGTTAAATTTAGCAATGAATACTTTATCATCTCATCGTGTGATGTTAAATCAAGAAACCGAAATTTTTATAGACACAATCCAACCTCAACCTACCTTAATTATCGTTGGTGGAGTGCATATTGCGATTGCCTTAGTCTCATTAGCAAAAACGATGGGATATCAAACCATTGTCATTGACCCACGCAAGGCTTGGGGAAATGCTGAACGGTTTTCAAATGTTGATTTATTAATACAATCTTGGGTTGATGAGGCCTTCGCAAAAATAAAACTAAATACTTCAACGGCAATTGCTGTGTTGACTCATGACCCGAAAATTGATGACCCTGCTATAAAAATCGCGTTAAATAGTTCTGCGTTTTACGTCGGTGCGTTGGGAAGTAAAACCACAAATGCAAAACGAAGAGAAAGATTATTGAACGAAGGTGTAAGTGAAGAATTATTATCAAGGCTTCATGCTCCAATTGGTTTGGATATTGGTGCACAAAATCCAG
>DQGV01000401.1:0-272 GCA_003524705.1 Anaerolineae bacterium
TTTTGGTCTTTTAGCCGACCTTCATTGGTATTGATAAGAATATGGTTTCCATCTGTATCGAACCACACAGGAGAAAGTTGGGGCGTGCCGTTGGGGTTGACAGTTGCTAAAAATAAAAATGCTTTTGTTTCTGGTTTGAATAAATCTAAAAATTTTTCTGGGAAGTTCATTTGTTTTCTCTCTATGTTTTTTATTGAAGTTTATCAACTGCTTGTAAGATTTCTATTAGTAATTTATTGTGACAGACGGTCTATGGTCTATCGTCCACTGTC
>DQGV01000401.1:574-2874 GCA_003524705.1 Anaerolineae bacterium
TTCTTGCAAACTTCCTTCACCAAGAGGATATGGAAATCCGCGTGCATGCACGACGGGTGTCCCTTCGGCGGCTTGACCCATTACAAGTGATGCGGCGGCGGCGAGTTCATCTGCTACACCGATAATAGTTGCTTGCAATATATAACCAAATAAATCTTTCCAACCTCGTTCATCAACAATAGCAGGGATGCCACTTAATCCAATACACATTCCCACAGTTCCATTACGCCATGCGCGCCCATGTGAATCAATAATCATCACACCGATATTTTTGCTTGTTCGTTTTTTTATTTCATCACGAATTTGTTTTGCAGAGTTATCTGGATTTTCAGGTAATAACAAAACAACATCTTTATTATCACCATCACCCATTACATTGGAATGGTCAATGCCTGCGTTGGCGCAAATGAATCCAAGTTTATGTTCAACAACAATTACATTTTTTCTATATCGAACAACTTCATTGCTTTCCTGTAACATTAATTCAACAAGACGAGCATCTTTTTCAGTTTTTTCTGCAAGCTCAATTGCTTTTTGAGAGGGTATTACATCCGCAAGGCTTACCATTCGCCCTTCGGCTTTGCTGACAATTTTTTGTGCCAAAACAAAAATATCGTTATCTAACAAAGCCACATTCATTTGCTCAAATGCATTAAGAACAATATCCGCCAAATTGTCACCTTGGCGGATCAGAGGGATATTTTCAAGTGCTGAGAGAATGAGAGACATTATGGATTGTTATTTGCACCTGTAATTTTTATCCCCGCATGAGTAGAACCATACTTCTTATTGATACCAATCAACACACTCGTCATGCCTTCAATCACAACAGAATTTTCAATCGGTCCCGCATCCCAACCGATTAAATCAGCGGCTTGCACAAGTTTCAACGTCTCTTCACGTGCTTCTTTGCTTGTGCCTGTCACCAACACATCGCAATCTATTTCTTCATCGCTCGTCAAAAGTTCATACGAAATATTTTGAAATGCGGCACATACTTCCACACCCTCGCCAAGGATTTCTTTGGCTTCTTGCGCGGCAGACCCTGCCGATGGCATTTGTACTTTTGATACTTTTGGTGGAACAAGTGGAACCGTTACATCTATCAAAATTTTTCCACTCAAATGTTCTTTGACCGATTCCAATGTAGAACGATGTGCAGAATATGGTACAGATAAAACGACGATGTTCGCTTCTTTCGCCGCCTGTGAGTTGCTCATTCCAGTGATAGAGACTCCTTCACCAAGCATTGTTGTTAATTCGCTTGCGGCATTTTTTGCACTTTCTTCTTCACGTGAGCCAATCAAAACGTGATAGCCCGCTCGCGCCCAACGATACGAAAGACCTTTTCCTTGTTTGCCTGTTCCACCCAACACAGCAATGGATAATAAAAGATGATTTTCTTTCATGCATTCTCCAAATCATTTGCCACAGAGGACATAGAGAAAATGAGTTTTAAGATTCTTTTCTCAAAAATCTCTGTGACCTCGGTGGCTAAAAAGCTTTTATCGACTTAACTTACTTTCGCAACTTCTTCTTCGTATTTTTTCCAAACTTTCGGAGCAATTTCTCTGGCGCGTGAAGCAATTTCTTCTTCATCTAATGTGAGTAATTTTCTGTCTTTCATTAAAAACTTACCTTCTACCATTGTAGAAGTGACCATGCTTTGTTGAAATCCAAAAATAATATGCCATGGCAAGTTCCCATCAGTTAATGGTGTGAAAGGTTTGTAGTCTACAAAAATTAAATCAGCAATCGCGTCGACTGCAATTTTTCCGATAGATGTATTCGGGAAAAACATTTCTGCTAATTCGGCATTGTTATAAATCGCCATTTGTTGCACATCATAACCGCCCATACGACGTGGGTCACGATGATGAACTTTATGCAAAAGATAAGCAGTTTTCCAATCATCCCACATCGAGTTTGTGAATCCATCATTGCCTAAACAAACTTTGATTCCCATTCTCAACATCGATTCAATTTGAGCAACACCCACTCCGTTGTTCATATTGGAACGTGGCTGGTGGGTGAGCCATGTTTCAGTCTCTTTCAAAATTTCCATTTCACGTACATCTACATGCACACCATGTGCTGTGATAGTTTTCGGTCCGAGAATATTATGTTTTTGCAAACGCTCTATCGCACGCATTTGTGATTTATGTAAACTGTCATATTCATCTTCTTCATGTTCAGCCACGTGAACATGAAAACCAACTTCATCATTTGCCGCGGAGCGACATGCTTGAAGTGTAGCTCCTGATAAGGTTAAGCTGGCATGTAAACCGAAGGTCGCGGCG
>DQGV01000320.1 GCA_003524705.1 Anaerolineae bacterium
TTCATCCACATCAGGGACGAAGGATTAACTCCGCGGTACCACCCGAATTGTCTTCCTAGTCTTACTGGTCTGATTAGTCTTACAAGTCACTGACTATTCAGACTTGTTAGACCATTTAGACCTTTCCGACTATTTAGACCACTCTTTCGCTATAACGGGCTGACCCGTGAATGACTACATTTCTTCACCATTCAAGTCTCTCTTTCGAGAAAACAGGCGAGTTCGGTCTATTTGGCTTCTCGCTTGTACCATTGAAGGGCTTCCACCTTGCTTTCCCTTCTCGCTGACGAGATGACTTACTACTCCTGCTATGACTTTTTATTTAATTTTTAGTGGACCCAGAGGGATTCGAACCCTCGACCTTCTCAATGCCATTGAGACGCGCTCCCAACTGCGCTATGGGCCCCTTTGTTTCAGTAATCAGTAAAACAGTTTTCAGTGAACAGTGATTGATTACTGAAAACTGCTCACTGTTCAGTGGACCTGAGGGGATTCGAACCCCTGACCTTCTCAGTGCGATTGAGACGCGCTCCCAACTGCGCTACAGGCCCAAATTCAAAAGCGTTGGCTATTCTAATTGAAGCGTAGGGGAATGTCAATTGCGAAAGTGAGAAATAAAAGATTTCACCACAGAGCGCACAGAGAACACTGAGAAAACCTTTTTAAAATCTCTGTGAACTTTGTGTTCTCTGTGGTGATAATTGCACTACTTTACCAACGGAAAAACAACCTTCATCGTCGTGCCTTTGCCAAGCCCTTCAGACTCAGCCCAAATCTTCCCATCTTGTGCTTCGATTAAACCTTTGGCAATCGAAAGCCCGATTCCTAATCCGCCATAACTGCGTGTGTTCGGTGGTTCAATTTGATAAAACTCTTCAAAGATTTTTTGCAATTTATCAACAGGAATACCCTTGCCTCTGTCATTGACCCATGCCAGCACTTCGTTATTTTGTTGTACTGCACCGACTGTAATCTCACCACCACTGTTTGAAAAGCGCACAGCATTATTGAGAATGTTTACAAATGCCAGAATTGTTTTTTCTTGGTCAACATGAATGAAGATGGGCGCATCTTGAAAAGCATACGTCAGGCTGAGGTCACGGCGCGAAGCGGAGTACTTAATCTCATCCACAGCAAAACTCAAAATATCCTGTATCGGAACTCGTTGCGGATTCATCATCATTTCATCGGTTTGAAGCAAAGTCAGGTTGCTCATTTGGTCGAGGATGCCATGCATTTGTTCTGCCGCACTCAACACTTGATGAATATGCTCCGATGATTCACCTTTGGCAGTTTCTTGCAAAAACGCGCCATAGCCCATAATGATTCCCAACGGTGTGCGTAACTCATGCGAAGCCAACGCCAAAAAATTACTTTTGATTTCGTTATTTTCCTTAACTTTTTTGAGAGCTTGTTGCGTGGTTTTTAACAAACGTGCATTTTCAATTGCAATTGCTGCGTGAGATGCAATTACAGATAACGTTTCAACATCAGCTTCATCAAAATTTCCATTATTTTTATTGACCGCTTCTAACACGCCGACCGTTTTATCTTTAATATTCATCGGCACGCCAATTAAATCTTCTACTTTAAATTTTATATGATCTGAAACCAAAGAATAATGACGCGGGTCTTGCTCGGCAGTGTTATTAATCATCAAAGGTTTATTGGTACGAAAAATTGTTCCAGCCAAACTGTTTTCAATTGGCACTGGAATTTCCGCAAGTTTTTCGGGGTCTGAGCCAGTTGCCGCCGCAAAAAATAAGCGTGGCTTTTTTTCATCGTACAATAAAATCGAGGCGGCTTCGCAATTCAATAATTCGGTGGCAGTGGCTGTAATCGTTTGCAACAAGGTGTTCAATTCCAAATTGGAATTCAACGCCACGCTTAACTCGACCAAGCGCAACAACGATTCGTGCTTGCCTTGCAACTCTCTCAATTGACCAGTTTTTGTTGACATAAAAACAGTGTACATTCTTTAAGATTGAAATTCAAGACCCAATAGTCACATTTATTTTGATAGCCTCCTGCTTGAGGGCTTGACCCTTTCACTTGAACATCCTACAATTCAATTGCACGCTTCTTTTTTGACTTCAACCTGATTCTGCTTAGGAGACATTCCCCATGCCTGACTTTTTATTCCGCGGTTCGTTAGAAAAACTAGACAAAGATGTTTACGACTTAACTCAACTTGAGCAAGAACGCCAAGCCCGCAAGTTGATTCTGATTGCTTCTGAGTCAACAGCCCCAATGGCAGTGCGTGAAGCGTTATCTTCTGCCTTTCAAAATATCTATGCCGAAGGCTACCCTGACGAAGAAACACGTTGGATGGATGATGCTGAAATTTTAGATTACCCCGCACGTTTGGCAAATTATCGCCGCAACAGTGACCCACGTTATTACAAAGGCGTGGAATATGCAGATACTGTCGAAGCATTGGCTCGCAGACGTGTTGCCCAAACTTTCGCGGCAAATGGAATCACTGCTGACCAAATTTACGTCAATGTGCAAGCATTATCCGGTGGACCTGCAAATAATGCGGTTTATCATGCTTTATTAAATCTCGGTGATACAGTCATGGGACTCAACTTATTGCATGGCGGGCATTTATCTCATGGCTCATCTGTAAACCGAAGTGGAAAATGGTTCAAAGCTGTACATTACACAATTGATGAAAATGAAAAAATTGATTATGAAGCAGTACGCGCTTTAGCCAATGAACACAAACCAAAACTATTAATCGCTGGTTATTCATCCTATTCATGGATGCCAGATTGGAAAAAGTTTAGAGAAATTGCCGATGAAGTCGGAGCTTATTTGTTGACCGATATTTCTCACATCGGCGGACTTGTTGCCGCAGGCGTTGTACCTTCACCCATTGGATTCGCACATGTAGTGATGTCCACCACACACAAAAGCATTGATGGACCGCGTGGCGCAGTGTTGATGACAACTGATTCAGCAATTGCCAAGAAAATTGATAAAGCCGTTTTCCCCGGTGAACAAGGTGGACCACACGTCAATGTGTTTGCTGGTTTGGCTTTAACCTTCAAACTCACACAAACAAAACAATTTAAGAAGTTACAAGAACAAACATTGAAGAATGCCAAAGCCATGGCTGATCAATTTGAAAAGCGCGGACTTCGCGTGCCATTCGGTGGCACGAATACACATTTAGTAAATGTAGATTGCACCAGCATCGTCGGAGAAGATGGCACAAAATTAAGCGGTGACCAAGCTTCGCGCATTTTAGATTTGGTTGGCGTGGTTGTAAATCGCAATACGATACCGGGTGATAAAAATTCAATGGATCCAAGCGGGATTCGTTTGGGCACGCCATGGATTACACAACGCGGATTCGATGAAAAGAAGACGCGTGAACTCGTCAACATCATGGCGGATGTTTTATTGGCATGTGCACCTCATTCAGTGGATACTGTCAAAAAAGGAAAACAACGCCGCGCGAAAGTTGATTTCAATGTATTGAATGATGCCAAATTAAAAATCAGAAAGTTGTGTGAAACCGCAGGTATTGATTTCAAATATAAGAAAAGCGGATATCCACATTATTATTTTGTAGATGATAAATCTACAAGTGGTGTGTTTGAAATAACTGGTCAGCGTGTAAGGCAAGTTTTAGATTATGCAGTGTCGTCAGATTTATCGGCATTGAAAAAAGGCAAAGCACAAGAGACAACAATTGCTACGCCCAAAGGCGTAGTCAAAGGTGTGTTAGCAAAAGTTGATGATACAACGTATCAAATTCAAGTGCCTGTTAAAAATGCAGGTGTCGTTGGAACTTGGTTGAGAGATTTATCTGATGGATATATGTCTTTCAATTTAGATGGCAAAAAAGATTTTTCTGCGAAGAGAATTCCTGGTCCATTTGTGGTTGCAGACAGTAAGCAGAAGGCAGTAGGGCGGAAGGCAGAAAAAGGCGAAGGCGTAGATAAACCTTTTTACATTGGTATCAGCTCAAACGTTAAGAAAGAGGCGTTGCCTGACTTTAAGTGGAATGAATCAGAAGTAGGGGCGGATGGCCATCCGCCCTTACAAAAAACAGCATTGAATCAAACGCATAAAGATTTAGGCGGGAGAATGGTTCCGTTTGCAGGTTGGGAAATGCCTGTGGTGTATACATCCATTTTTGAAGAACATCTTGCCACGCGTAATGGCGCAGGTTTGTTTGATGTGAGTCACATGGGCGTGTATGATGTGCGTGGCGTGGATGCGGCTTCTTTTCTTGATGCAGTTTGCGGAAATGATTGCGGCGCGTTGCAACCCGGCGAAAGTTTATATACACATTTCTTAACACCTGATGCCGATGTGATTGATGATACGTTGGTGTATCGCAGAGGTTGGGATAATTATTTGGTGGTCGTGAATGCATCGAATGATGATAAGGTGCGAACATGGTTAGAAAGTGTGCGTGATGGAAAAGTTAAGATTGATAACGCACGACCATGGACTCGTACGTATGGTTATGATGCAAACATTCGCAACTTACGTGACCCGAAAGCTGGTTCTGCTATGCGAGTTGATATTGCTCTGCAAGGACCAAAATCACGTGACATTTTATTAGCAATGGGCGTGGATGATAAAGCGCGTGGGAATATCATGAAGTTGAAGCGCACAGAATTATGTGATGCCGTGATAGGTGGATTTGATTTAATTGTTTCGCGCACAGGGTACACAGGTGAGAAGATGGCGTTTGAATTGTTTGTGCATCCAGATAAATCTGTGGACTTGTGGAATACGATTTTGAAAGTCGGTGAGCCGTTTGGAGCCAAAGCCATTGGTTTGGGAGCAAGAGATTCTTTAAGAACAGAAGCAGGCTTGCCATTATATGGTCATGAAATGGGACTTGGTTCTGGTCTCGATACGTCCCGCGAAGACATGCGGGACTACTCGACCAGCGTTTTAAACGGAAGAGATTTAGGAGTCGCTGAAGGTGGATTTGGTTCATACGTCAAAACATATAAGCCGTGGTTCATTGGTCGTGACGCGTATGTTGCCAGAGAAAAAGAACGCAAAGGCGTTGTGATTCGATTTACTTTTGACGAACAACGTAATCCCATGGCACACAACGGTGACCCTGTAGTAAATGCAAATGGTGAACGGATTGGTTTTGTCACATCAAGTGCATTGGATAAAGAACGCTTCCAAACGGGTCAGGCATTTGTGGATTTGAAATATGCCAAAGAAGGTACAGCCATTGGGATTCATCAAGGCGGCAGAACGGATCGTCCAGCAGGTTTGGCGAAGGTTGTGAGTAGGTTTGCGAAGTTATAAGAGAGCAGAGAATTAGAGATTAGAAAATTGGGTTTGTTTTATGAAAATTAAACTTGTAATTGCTATGATTGTATTTGCTATCAGTATGTTCTGCGGATTGGTGATTGTCACCAACGGCGTACTTGCTGGCAGATATGAAACCTTATTTCCTTATACTGAAAGGGATGTTTGCACAGAAGGTGAAACGTTGGTTCTTGAAAAAGAAACCAGCACTACCGGCGGAAGTGTAGTTGTTGATAACAATGTTTACGATACTGGATTCACAGCCAACACGCTTTTTTGTGTCAATGCAACTGGCGATAAGCGTGATGTGACCAATGAAACCTACTTAGCAGTTGAAAAATTGAAATCCAGAATCGGTTGGTGGAGTACGATTGGATTTTTCTTGGTGACGATGATCTTGATTCTATTGTTTGAAAAGCCGATTCTTAGAAGAGTGGATAAAGTCATTGGCTATAAACCGCCGGAAGAAAAATGATCTTTACTGGTTTATGATTAGCAAAAGTTGATTCTAGATTTGCAAAGTTGTAGAAGTAAGTGATAGGGAATTGGGAATGGGACGGCAGAGGAGGGATGCCGTCTTAATTATTTAAGTGATCGCCAAGTATGGAGAGTGGCATTTAAGATGCTAAAATAAATATAGGTCATCTAATAAAGTATTGAGGAAACAATATGGGTCTAACAACAATTCGCAGAATCAGAAAACGAAAAGCGGATAATAAAGTGTATTTATGTGCGCCTGTTAATTCTTTGGTAGAAGGAATTTATGAACAGAATATTCCTTTTTCTGAAATCAAAAAACATGGTGACTTTGGACTTGGCACTTTCAACGATTTAGATGGCGAGATGATGATGGTGGATGGAGAAATTTTCCGCGTCGGGTCGGATGGGAAAGTGAATCAAATTACTGACGAAGAAATCTGCACCCCATTCGCGTGTGTGACAAATTTTCAGCCAGCCAGTGATGAAATTCTTGATAAAGAATTAAATTACAACGATTTTCTGAAATGGATGATTGAGTTAATGCCATCACCCAATATTTTTTATGCCTTTCGCATTACAGGTGACTTTGCTTACGTCAAAACTCGTTCTGTACCAAAACAAGAAAATTATCGTCCGTTAGTGGAGGTAGCAAAAGAGCAACCGACTTTTGAATTTCATAATGTCAGCGGATTAATGGTTGGGTTTTATACGCCACATTTTGTCTCATCAATCAGTGTGCCGGGCGTGCATTTACATTTCTTGACCGATGACAAATCCAGTGGCGGACATTTATTGGAATGTCGCCCCAAGAATATAAAAATCGAATTGCAATATTTATATACCTTGGAATTATCTTTGCCATCGAATTTGGATTATCTGACTTGGGATTTTCAACGCGATATTGGTAAAGATTTGGATAAGGCAGAGAAGTAAATTTCAATATAAAATAATGTTAAAAAGGTTGTAAAATAAGTGTAAGTAAGCATCGTGGAAAAGTAGAAGTCTTGCATGAAATTCTAACTTTTGGGATTAAATGGGATTATGGAAAATAATTATAAGTACGATGTTTTTATTTCATACAGCCACAAAGATGAAGAGTGGGCTTATGAGATTCTACGCAAAAATCTAGATGGTGACATCCAGTGAGTACAAAAAAACTTGTGCCATTGTTAATTATCCTTTTGGGCATTGCTCTTGTCATTGCCGCGTTCGTAGTTTGGTTTGAACCGCCCATGGAAGGTGGGGTATTAACCGTTGCAGGGACAATAATTTCATTTATTGCTGGTTTAGGTGCAAGCATTAAGGGTTGGAAGGATTTGTTCAAGAAGGATGAATCTTCCAATAACTTTAAACAGGAGATGACAAACCAAAGCGAAATCAGCACGCCCATTCAAGCTCAAACCGTTAATATCTATCAATCTGCCCTAAACCAGCCATTCTTAACCGAACGTGAGAACGATGTAACAACCCCTCAATCAAAACAACCTGAACAGATAGAAATATTTCATAACTTGCCACCCCGCAATGAGTTTATTGGAAGAAAAAAAGAAAAAGCTAGAGGGCATGAATCTCTTTTATCTCTTCACCCCAATATTATAAGCATTGACGGCTTTGGCGGTATCGGTAAAACAGCTTTGGCTCTTGAATTAGCTTATGAATGCTTGAATTTAAGTAAAAGAAAAATGAGTGAGGAATTAGGTGACTTTGCAATTTTTGAGGGTTTTATATGGACAACAGCAAAAGATCACGAATTAACTTTAGATAATATACTTGATGAAATAGCTCAAACTCTAGACCAAGATATTATTATGAAGCAACCTTTGGAAGAAAAGCAAACTTTAATAAAAAAAATCTTCCGAAATAAAAAATGTCTCTTAATTATAGATGGATACGAATCCATTCGCGATGTAAAAGTTAAGAACTTCTTACTTCGAATACCAGAATCCTCAAAAGTATTGATTACCTCTCGCGAACAAGGAATTGATGAAAGTGGGTTTGTTTCAGTTAAGAAGTTATCTGTTAAGGGGTTATCTGATACTGAAGCATTGGAACTTATTCGTTCTCATGGGAACATATTAGGTCTAGCATCAATTGAAAACGCAGAAGACAATACTTTGTTGCAATTATATGAATCTACTGATGGGCATCGACTTGCAATAAAATGGGCGTTGGGACAAATTAAACAAAAGGGACAATCGTTGAATACTGTCCTTGATTTTCTTAAACAAGAGAAAACTAATATTTCTAATCAGATTGTCTTACGTTCATGGGAATTATTATCAAAAGATGCACAACATATACTTCGTATAATGCCTATCTTTGCAAATGATACATTTCAAGAAGCAATACAAAAAACAAGTGGTATAGAGGAAAAACAATTGGTTGAGGCATTGGGACAACTTGTAGAAATGTCACTTGTTGATGCCACAGACACACTGGAAAACATTATACGTTATAGTATTCATCCTCTAACTCGCGGTTTCGCAAGAGAAAAATTAGAAGCTAATCCAGAAATTTCATATAATGCAAAAAGGGAACTTGCAATTTTTTTTGAAAAATATACACGAGATTATGGTGGTCTATGGAATATTGAAGGGTTTAAAAAACTTAGACCCGATATTCAAAATATAATATCTATTATTCGATGGTGTTGGCAAGAAAAATTGATTGAACTAGGGGTTAATATTTTTCACAACATCCGTTACTTTATCGTTAATTATGGACTATGGAATACAGCATTAGAACTAGCGGAAGAGGCACTTAATCTTTTTCAATCAACCGAGAAACTGCCAAACTCTATAACAGAATGGCAAACAAAGGTAGTATTGTTTAGAATATGGCCTACAGCATGGATATATCGATTTAGAGGTCGTTATGAGGAAGCAAAAGAACAAATCAACTTATCTCTTTCAATATTTTCAAATGTTGGGGATAAAAGTAATCTATCAATGGCGAAAAGGCATTTAGGTTTGGTATTAATAAAATTAGGAGAAATTGAAGAGGCTGAGTTTTTTTTACAAGAATCGCTTGAATTTGAAAAATCTAATGATGTGTACCGTAGCCTATTAGTAACTGCTGATCTGGCAGATTTGGCATTAAAGATCGGAAGA
>DQGV01000319.1:0-322 GCA_003524705.1 Anaerolineae bacterium
TGATGTGCAGATAATTTTATTAAGACTTTTTGAAGAATAACTTAAGCTATGTCAGTTTATCTGCACGATATTCCGTTAAATCAAGCACAAGCAAAGTTTCAAGAAGCATTGCAAAGTGCGGATTTATGGCGCGTATTAAGTATTGAAGAAATTCCATTAGACGAAAATGCTTTAGGACGCGTTACTGCGGAAGCGGTCTGGGCGCAGATTTCATCTCCACATTATCACGCCTCTGCTATGGATGGCTTTGCTGTTCGAGCTGAGGATACGATTGGTGCGCAACCATCAAACCCAATTCAGTTATCAGTAAACAGTAATCAGT
>DQGV01000319.1:546-7421 GCA_003524705.1 Anaerolineae bacterium
AGTTATCAGTAAACAGTAATCAGTTATTAAAGACAGAGTATGTTGATACCGGCGACCCATTACCCGATTGGGCAAATGCAGTCATTCCTATTGAAAATGTTGAATCGTTAGATGAAAAGAATCAAATCACATCTGCTATTCGTAAGCCATCGTCCATCAGAATTCGTGCTTCAATTACACCATGGAGTCATGTAAGACCATTGGGTGAAGATATTGTCGCCACACAATTGGTATTGCCAGCAGGTCATATTCTTAGACCCGTTGATTTGGGTGCCATTGCCGCATCGGGTCATCAAACCATAAAAGTTTCTCGCAAACCAAAAGTTGCGATTCTTCCTACAGGTAGTGAACTTGTTCCGATTGGTTCAAAATTAAAGTCTGGGGATATTCTTGAATTCAATTCATTAGTGCTTGCATCACAAATCAAACAAATGGGTGGCGAAGCGACTCGCTTTTCAATTGTCAAAGACGATTTTGATTTAATCTGCGAAACAGTTTTACAAGCAAGTAATGATTATGATTTGATTTTATTAAACGCAGGTTCATCTGCCGGCGCGGAAGATTTCTCTGCTAAAGTGGTTGAGAAATTAGGAACTCTTTTAGTTCACGGCGTGGCTGTGAGACCGGGGCATCCGGTGATACTTGGTCTCGTAAATCGTAAATCAAAAATCGTAAATCAAAAATCAAACACGGAGATTGCTTCGGGCAAAGAGCAAGAACGCCCTCGCAATGACATAACACCCATCATTGGCGTTCCCGGCTATCCCGTCTCCGCATCTTTAACTGTAGATATTTTCGTCGAACCGATTCTTGCCAAATGGCTCGGACGAAAACAAAACGAATTGCAAACAGAAGAAGCGATATTAACCAGAAAAATTGTCTCACCAGCAGGTGATGATGATTTTGTGAGAGTTGCAATTGGTAAAGTGGGAGATAAATTATTAGCCGCACCTTTATCTCGTGGAGCAGGAGTTATCACATCACTTGTTCAAGCAGATGGACTTGCATTAATACCAAGTGGCACACAAGGCATTGAAGCAGGTGAAAAAATTCAAGTTAGGTTATATCGAACAAAATCTGAAATAGAAAAAACGATTTTAGCCATCGGCTCACATGATTTGACGTTAGATTTAATGGCACAATTTTTAGCAGAAAAAAATCGCCGCTTGGCTTCAGCAAATGTCGGTTCACAAGGTGGGTTGGTAGCATTACGTAGAGGTGAAGCGCATTTTGCAGGCTCGCATCTGCTAGACCCAAACACTGGCGAATTTAACATTTCATACATTCGTCAATACATGCCGAATATAAAAGTTAAAGTTGTTGCGTTGGTTAATCGTGAACAAGGCTTGATTGTGCAAAAAGGAAACCCGAAGGGAATCAAAAGTTTAGGTGACCTCGCAGGTCGAAGTCAAGAGAGAAGCGTGCAGTTTGTTAATCGTCAAAAAGGTTCTGGCACGCGCACCTTACTAGATTATCATTTGAATCAGTTAAATATCCCCCATGAGTATATTGCAGGCTATCATCAAGACGAGTATACTCATCTCGGTGTTGCAACAGCAGTAGCATCGGGTCGGGCTGATTGTGGCTTGGGCATTGCCGCCGCCGCACAAGCACTAGATTTAGATTTCATCCCGCTTTTTCAAGAGCGATATGATTTGGTAATCCCGAAAGAATTTGTAGATTTTTTAACGCCTCTCTTTGACTTGTTAACTGATTCGCGTTTTCAACATTCTATTTCACTTTTGAAAGGATATGATGTGTCTATCATGGGCACCATTATTTTGGAGGACGAATGACCGAAGGTTTAATTATTGACGACAACCGCCAAACGGCAGATGCTTTACAACAAATGTTGGGGTTATTAGATTTACCCGCAAAAGTGGCTTATGGTTCAAGCCCTGCGATGTCATTATTAGCAAGTTTTATTCCGCAATTTATTTGCTTAGATATCAACATGCCCGGCGTGGATGGCACAGAAGTGTTGGCGTTCATTCGCCGTGAACCACGTTTGATGAAAGTGCCCGTCATCGTAATTACATCAGATGACCAACCCGAAACCCGTCAGCAAGTGATGAAAAGTGGCGCACAAGCGATGATTATCAAACCTGTGACGATTGATATGTTGGAAACAGCATTCAAAAAGGCGGGAGTGCTTTTGTAAGTGTTCCAATCATCTTACAAAAATAACCGCTTGCTCATCTTCAAAAACTTTTTGCCAACCATTTGATTCTAAAATTCTTGTAATTTCCCAGTACGGCTCAATCAAAATCAAATTGATTTGCCATTCATCTAAAATGTGAATGGCATTTTCATTTGCACTGACGACCGCTTGCCATTGATTAATCATCTCGTTTCCATACATATCTGCACGCCCATCTATAAAGACAGGATATTCCGGCAACGCCCAAAGGATGTATCCACCCCAGTTATAGGAATTGAATAAATTCCCTTGTGGCTGGTTTTCTTTTATCCACTTAATCGCATCGACGGGATAATTCACATCCACTTTTTCTGGTTGTGTAAGAATGTAAGTGTTTGCGATTGCGATGATAACGAGAGCAAAAATCAGTACAGAATTAATCAAAAGCCGCACGGAGCGAGGCAATTCTCCACGAGGTTTGAGGCGTGTATCTCGTTGAAAATATTGAAGAGCAGAATTCATCCAATCCATTAACAAAGGGGCGGCTACAATTGCGAACAAGGCGATGTTGCGTTGTGAAAAAAAAGTTAGGTATGCAAAACCTAATACTTTGAATATTTGACTCCAATTTTGTTTTTGTGCAAATGGTGCAAAAAGCAAAAGAAAAAAAATCATCCACAAAAACGGATGAAAAGCAATTTGATGAAAATCGGGCGAAAGCCATTCTTGAATTTGAAGCGAAACATTGATTTGTTGAAAAGGTAAAGTCCAAATAGATAAACCGTTTGGATTTAATCCAATTGCCAATGCTGAAAGGGCAGACCAGCCGAATAAACTTTTTACTTCATTCCAATTTTTTTCTTGATTGGTGAATTGTGTGATGATTTCACCTGCAATATGTGCAATGATTAAGAGAAAGCCCCAAATCCAACCACCATGAATGTTTGCCCATAAAGCAAACAGCAGAATCAAAAACCATTTTGCGCGTTTGTTGATGAGCCAATCATCTAAAAGTGCAATGAGAAAAAAAGAGAGAATTTGTGGACGTGGTCCCCAAATCGGTGCGGCAGTTAGAGCCGCAAGAATTAGTACAAATCCATTCACAAATGGATTTCCAAATTGTCTGCGAGAGATGAGATAAAATGTAATCACACCAGTAATTGCAACAAAAAAAGCAATTGCAAAATATTTACCAATTACATAAAGCGAATAGTATAAAATTTCTGAAATCCAAAACGCATTAACCCATTCGTTGCCATTGCGAGTGAAACTGAAAACATCCGTTAATAAAATTTGTTTTTGTTCAATCATCACCTGCCCTGCACGCAAATGCCACCACATATCGGCATCAACAGGTGTGCGTGTGAGCAGAATAAAAACTAAGGAAATAGAAATTAAAAACACCAATTTTTGAGTTGCAGTCACTGGCTTCATATCCTAACCAACCCAGCCCCAAAGTGAAAACTGTGCAGAAAAAAACAGTAAACCCAACATAAAAAGATAAATTATGACTCTATGAGTTGTTGAGTTTTCACCATAACGCGCCAAAATTAAAAACGCGGGGAATAATATCAAAACATAGCGTGTCATGCTAAGGAGTGGATACACATCTGCAATTCGTGTAAGATATAAAATCATAAAACTCCAGTAGTAAATTGCATACACTTTTGGAAGTTGTTTCCAAACTAAAATTCCAAGCCAAAAGAAAACCACAATAAAAATCACATCAAACAAATTGGTCAGGGGATAATTTCCTGTAAAAACTTGTTGCAAAGCTTTTATAATATTAACAGCAGGTACACTAAACCCACCATGAAAACGTTGACTCTGTGCTTGAAAGGGAGAAAAAAACGACTGCCCTAAACCAAGCCAAGCATATAACGAGAACGAAATAGAAACACAGAAAACCAAAAATGGCGCAAACCAAACCTGCCAGTTGCGGTTTTCTTTCCAATCTTGCCAGACACACCAAACCACAGGAAAAAATATCAACGCTCCTGTTAGCCTCGAAGCGGCGGCAAGCATTCCCCATAAACCTGCCATTCCCCAGTTTTTTTTCCGTAATGCAAGCAAGCATAAAATACTTCCTAATAAAAATAATGATTCTGTATAAGGCGCAAACAAAAAAAACGAAGTGGGGAATAATAGGAGATAAATCATGGTTCGTTGGCTAAATGCCTCATCACCAAATTCATATTGTGCTAATTTCTCAATAGAAATCACACTGGCAATGAAACATAAACCTGAGATAAACAACCCGCTCAGAAGGGTATTGTTATCAAAAAAAACGCCAAATATTTTCATCAAAAAAGGGTAAAGCGGTGGCGTAAATAATGCAGTATCAAAAGCCAAGTAACCTCTTTCAGCAATGGCTTGATAGTGTAATACATCCCACCTTTGCCAAATTTCTAGCCATGGGTTTGTTTCTGGGGTAACTCCCATGTAAGGTCTTAAAATATCATTTGGAGTTACATCTACAGGAATAAACCATCTAATCAGTCGCATCCAACTCCAAATAAAACCCCAAACGAAAATTGCGCCGAAGAAGGCAGGATATTTTGCCAAATTAGATAGCATTCGTCTCATTTTTAACCATGAATATTTAATTTATAGTATAGAACCCAAAGATAAACGGATTAAATCGCATTTATAATTAACTTTATGAAACAAATTCGTAAGTTTGCACTTGCGCTAATTCTTTTTTTAGTTGCCTGCCAACCCAATGCAAAAACACAAATCACTATTATTGATGGTGAGTATATCATCCCCCTTCAAACGAGCCAACGTGTGCCATTGTTAATTCTTTCTGAAGCAGGTATTTCGATTCAGCCAACTGACCGAGTTTTGGTGAATGGCATCCCATTTAAATTAGATGAAACAATAGCAAGCGATTCATTTCAAATGCAATTGCGTCGCACGATGAATGTCACACTTAATGGTCAACCGATACAAACTTCGGCATTGACTGTTGGAGATGTATTGTATGAAGCAGGCTATACATTGACTGAATACGATAAAGTCAGCCCGCCTCTTTCTACGGTGATAACTGATTCTGCTGTGATTACATTTTCTCCCGCCCAAGCATTGACTATTAATACCAATGGACAAACGATTCAAATTCAATCATCAGCAAACACGGTTGGTGAAGCATTGTCTCAAGCGGGGATTATGTTACAGGGTTTAGATGCAAGTATCCCCGAAGAAAATGAGGCGTTGCCCGCGGATGGTCAAATTAAAGTTATCAGAGTCAAAGAATCAATTGATGTCACTTTAGAATCAATTCCATTTTCAATTGAAGAAATTAGTTCGCCTGATGTGCCATTTGGTCAAGATGAAATTCTTGAAGCAGGCATTAATGGTGTGGCAATGATTCGCACACGCATTCGCTATGAAGATGGTGTGGAAGTGAGCCGTGAGGTGGAAGATGAAACGGTTTTGCAAACACCGAAAACGCAAATTGTAGCCAGCGGTACAAAAATTGTTTTGTCGCCAGTAGATGGTGATGCGCCTTATCAATATTGGTATGCCACCGAAATGTATGCTTCGTGGTATTCGCCATGTAACTCAGGCATTAGTGGATGTTCATATGGCACTGCCAGTGGTGCACGGGCTGGTTATGGTATTGTGGCTGTGGATTATTCAATTTATAGTTATTTAGCAGGTATGCGTGTTTATATTCCGGGTTATGGACTTGCAACCATTGGTGATACAGGTGGTGGTCCAATTATTGAAACTGCGTTTGGTGTGCCACGGACCAAATGGATTGATTTGGGATATGATGATAATAATATCGGTGCATTATCGGGTTGGGTGACAGTGTATTTCCTTGAACCTGCTCCAGCAACCATCCCATATTTTTTTGAATAAAAATGTTTATGACTACAAAATCTATAGAAATATTAAGAGCAACCACTGAGACACGAACTCACGGAGTTTTTTTTCTCTGTGTCCTCTGTGGCTAAATTCTTAAAAATTAAATTACATGTCTAAATTTCAAAAAACTATTATTTCTTTTCTTTCAGTGATTGCGCTTTGCCTTGTGATTGTATTAGGTACTTACACATACCAAACCTATCAAACTGTTGCCGCACAACCATTGGGACCATCTCTGCCAACATTTGCACCTCAAACCTTGCCACCCACTTGGACAGTCCCTCCCAATTTATCTTCTCCCACACCGCAAGGGTTGGTCACGTATGTACCAACCGTTTCTTTCCCAACCAATACGCCGGTTGCAAAATGTAACGGACCGGGCACAATGAATGTTTTAGTGGTCGGGTCAGATGCACGTGGAGATAATTACACCTATGGTTTAGCCGATGCTATTCGTTTGGTGCGTGTGGATTTTGTCACACCAAAAGTTACGGTATTGGAATTCCCGCGTGATTTGTGGGTGGAAATTCCACACATTGCTGATGATTTAGATGGTCAGACGCACGAAAAATTAAATCAAGCCTTTTTGTATGGCAACCCCGGCTTCAAATATTGGGATGACCCATCAGAAGGTTCTGGTTTATTAGCATTGACATTAAATGTAAATTTCGGCGTACAAATTGACCATTACATTACAGTCAACATGCGCACATTTGAAAACATTATTGATGCAGTTGGTGGTATTGATGTCAAAATTCCAAATGAAGAAATTGCCAGAACCGCAAATTTACCTGTCGGTGTAAGTCATTTGAATGGTGCCGAAGCACTCAAACTTGCCCGCAATCGCGAAGGCGGAATTTTT
>DQGV01000319.1:7477-8180 GCA_003524705.1 Anaerolineae bacterium
AATTGACCATTACATTACAGTCAATATGCGCACGTTTGAAAATATTATCAATGCAGTTGGCGGTATTGATGTCAAAATTCAAAATGAAGAAATTGCTAGAACCACTAATTTACCGGTTGGTGAAAGTCATTTGAATGGAGCCGAAGCACTCAAACTTGTACGCAATCGCGAAGGCGGAATTTTTGAACGAGCTGATAATCAAAACATTGTGTTATGTGCATTGCGTAAAAAATTAACCAGCCCCGCTATTGTTACGCAAATCCCTGAACTTATTGAAGCATTCAAAGATAACATCCGCACTGATTTCACACCCGGGCAATTAAGTCAGTTAGCATGTTTGGCTTCACAAATGCCACCAGAAAATATTTCGCTGGCGAGTTTCCCTGCTGATATTTTTACACAAACACGCGAGTTTGACCCAGTCTTTGATAAACGCGTCGCCATTCTTGATGCAGACCATAATATCTTGCGAGATTACGTCACACGTTTTCAAAGTGGTATGTGGCCCCTGCCCAATGCTCCGCTTCAAATTACTGATGAAGAAGATGAGCCGATTGTTTGCGAATGAAAAACATTCTTCCGCTTGATGCACACGCTATTCTAAAAAGATATGGATTACGCGCCGATAAAAAACTTGGTCAAAATTTTTTGCAAGATGATGAGGCTTTGCGAAAAATTGTTCAAGCCGCAGAAATTTCAGCAG
>DQGV01000460.1 GCA_003524705.1 Anaerolineae bacterium
TGATAAAATTGCAAAATATGGAAACACCTCCCGCTAGCATTGCGCTTGATAAACTAAATATTCCGCATACAACTTTTCACCACGAAGGTTCTGTCGAATCGTATGAGCAAGCTGCACAAGAAAGAAATCAAAAAGTGGGGCAAGTGGTGAAATCTATTTTGTTTCGGGTGCGAGAGAATGAATTTGCTTTGGTTTTGGTGGCAGGTCCGAAACCAATTTCGTGGAAGATTTTGCGGAAGGTGTTAGGTCGTTCGAGAATTTCAACGGCAACTGAAGAAGAAGTTCTAGAAGTGACAGGATACAGAGTCGGGACTGTGAGTCCGTTTGGGTTGAAGAACCAAGTACGGGTTATCATTGAAGCGAATGTGCTGAAAGAAGAAATCGTTTCCACGGGTTCAGGAGTCCGCAACACAGCCATCATCATCAAAAGCGCAGATTTACATCAAGCCTTGAAAGATGCAGAAGTTTTTGAATTAATTGAATCGGAGAATTTATGAATTACAAAAAACGTGGCATTGCTTTTTTAGAAAACGAATGGAAAACATACGTTGAACGATTTAATCGTTTCCCCAAAGATGAAGGCTTGAAGCGAGTCAATGCGCATGGTTATGCACAATTTCGTGACATGCTCGCGCATATTTTGGCGTGGTGGGATGAGGGCATGAGCATTATTTTGGCAATTGCAGAGAACCGCGAATTTGAACGCAAGAAATATGATTTTGATGTGTTTAATGCGGATGCAGTTGCGAAATATAAAGATTGGGATGAAAAAGAATTTTTGAATTTATTTGAAACATCGCGCCTAAAATATGTAGAAGTATTGAAATCGATTGACGAATCTATATTTGATAATCGCCGTGTAAAAATTTGGATAAATGCAGTCTTTATTCATCATGCTCGTGAGCATTTAGTAGTGTGCGATAAATTTTTAGTGCTAGATACACTTGAAAATGAATATCCAACTTTGATTGAAAAATTTGATGCGCTTGAAGATAAAACTGAATACATGAAAAGAGAAGGCTTTGAGCGTTTTGAAGATATTTTGGCGCACATCATTCGCTGGTGGGATGAAACCATGAAGGTGATTGAAAATATAAAGAATAACCCTACACTTGAAGTTAAAGAACCGACTACAGAAGATATAGATACTTTCAATAAACAAGCTGTGGAACAATATAAAAATAAAAGTAGCGATGAAGTGCGAAATATTTTCGAACAAAAACGAACTGAAATGATTCAATTTGTTAAAAACCTACCCGAAAATTTGTTTGACAATCAAACAGTTCAGCATTGGTTTGCGGCAGATGTCGTTGAACATTTTGATGAACATAATCTGTAAGGAAAAATTATGATGGAACATGTTGTTTACCTCGCGCTCGGAAGTAATTTAGGAAATCGTTTGGCGAATATCAAAAATGCCATTTCAAATTTCACACCGCAATTGGATGTGAAAAAAAAATCGCCTGTGTATGAAACGCCGCCGTGGGGCTATGCAGACCAACCTGCGTTTTTGAATCAAGTAGTGATGGCTGAAACATATCTTGAACCGCAAGATTTGCTTGAGCATTTGAAACGGCTCGAAGTTGTGCTTGGACGTGAACCCACTTTTCAAAATGGTCCACGGTTGATAGATATTGATATTTTATTTTATGATGATGTGGTGATTGATTCTCCGCCTTTGCAGATTCCACATCCGCGTCTTCACCAGAGGGCATTTGTTCTTGTCCCTCTACATGACCTTGCGCCTGAACTGATTCATCCTACTTTAGGAAAGTCAGTTGGCGAAATGCTGTTGGATGTAGATAGATTGAATATTATGGAATATAAAGGAAAGTAAATGAGAATCGTTCGTTATCAAAATAGTGAAAATCAAATTGTGTATGGTTGGATGCTAGAAGATAAAATCGGTGAAATTCAGGGAAACATTTTCAGCGAATATCGTCGCCGTGAAGCGAAAACTCCTGTCAAAGAGTTGAAACTGCTTGCGCCTTGCGAACCAAGCAAAATTGTATGTGTGGGGCGGAATTATGTCGAACATGCCAAAGAGTTGGGCAATGAAGTTCCAAAAGTCCCGTTGATTTTTTTCAAGCCACCATCATCTATTATCTCAAATGGAGATGACATTATTTTGCCAGTGCAATCCAAACAAATAGAGCATGAGGGTGAATTGGTGGTTGTGATTGGCAAACGCGCAAAAAATGTCACGGCTGAAAATGCAAAGGAATATATTTTTGGTTACACCATTGGCAATGACGTGACCGCGAGAGATTTGCAAAAGAGTGATGGTCAATGGACGCGTGCCAAAGGCTTTGATACGTTTTGTTCATTTGGTCCATGGATTGATACAGATTTTGACCCATCCGATGCGGTTGTCACTTGTCGTGTGAATGGTCAAATGCGGCAAATGGCATCTACACGAGATATGGTTTTCAATGTCGGTACATTGATTGCTTACATTTCATCTGTGATGACGTTGGAACCCGGCGATTTAATTTTTACAGGTACACCTGCTGGTGTGGGTGAATTGAAAAATGGCGATGTTGTGGATGTTGAAATTGAAGGGTTGGGGAAGTTGAGTAACTTGGTAAAGGCGTAAATTCTGTAGGGACACGGCGTCGCCGTGTCCCTACTTTTTTGAAATAAGATTTTTTATCTCTCGCCAAATCACTACACCATCTACAGAAGGGATTGGTAAGAATCCACCAAGCCCGAAGAATAGATTTACCGAAATCATGCTTGCATTTAGGTTTGACCAAAATCCAGCGGGGATAGATGACGCAAGAAAAATGCAAATCACTCCAACGATTATGTTGATAACAGGTCCACCCAAAGCACGACCAAGATGAGTTGTGTTTTTAATTTGGCTTTGGTCACCATGATAACGATTGACATCACGTAGGGCAGTGATAAGTAATTCATCCATCGGGCTTTTAACGATTTTTCCGCTAATGATGTGACCCAATGCATGAATCACTGTGGTGATTTCTACGGCTATGGTGAAGTATAAAGATTGACTTAATCGTTGTTCTAAACTTAGCCCGAGGTTAAGAAAATTAACCACAAAATGAAGTGCAAAAAATAAAAAGGGTCCAAGCCAAACAAGGGAGGTGATGACAATGTCCACGCCCCAAAATTTCCCAAGCGAAATCTTGCGGACTGTATCTAAATTCTCGAAGATGAAAAATTTATTGTACTTGTGCATATCAGCTTAATGATTCACGCCAATTGCCGATGGCAAGATAAATTCCGCACAAGCCAGTCAATGCAAAGAGGATGAAACCAATCCATAAAGTGGGGCTAGACCAATTGACTTCGGACGAGAAGCGAGTCAATTGTAAGAGAATGCTGGGGAGAATCAGAATCAGCATAGGGGTAGCGAGACGCGTTCTCGTCTTATTATTTTCAAAGCGCATCGAAAGCATTAAAGTTCCAACAGCGATTAACCATCCACTTAAAGAACGAGCCGTTAATGGAGTAAGTTGCCACGGGAAAATTGGAATCAAAAAGTTGGGAATAAAAAATGTGATGACTGCAATTAAAGTTAATCCGCCACCGAGAATTAATAAAGCCAAGCGTAACCATGCAGGGATTGGGTCTTCCATATTTGAGGTTGCATCTTGTTTTCTTTTTTGATGCCAAAGATACAATGCCACAAAAATTGGAGGTGGTAAAAGATAACTTGCAAACCAAACATAAAACGGAAATGTACCCACTGAAAATTTATCCCAATGCAAAAATGTTGCTGCAAGTTGAACTGTGCAAAATAATGCGGCAGGCAAAATCATCACGCGAATCATTTCCCAACGTTTGGCAAGCAAAGGTAATAAAAATAATGGAGCCGATGTAATATAAAACGCGCCAAGCAATGAAGCCATCACAGTGGGTGTGATGTGCCATGCAAAATTTGTTTCGGTTTCAGCAGGTGCAACGGCAATGGCTAATACTGCGGCAACACCAAATAAAACTTCTACAAACAACCAAGCGCGTAATGGAAAATAAATAGACAAACCTTTTGAAGTCATCATGAATTTTTCCTTTTGTTATAAAAATGAATTCCTAATGCAATGATGCCAAGCACACCAATCAACAAATGAAATGGATGGTCAAATGGTTGTAAATGAAACATGGTTGGCGAGTGTGTGATGAAACCATATAATGCCAAGCCTGTATAAAAAATTGTAAAACCAATTGTGAACCACAATGTACCCGCTTCACCACTTTTGAAAAGAATCCACAACGCAATTAATCCTGTAATGATATGCAAACTAGAATGAATGGGCACCATTTGTGTCACTGCAAGCAATTGTGGAAAGGCTTCGTTCAAAGAAGGAATCAAACGAAACAAAAGTGTAGATGTGCCTTGCAACAACAAAAAGATTCCGACTAAGGCTGTATAAAAACGAGTTGGATTTTTCATGATGACTTTGCGCCTCTATCTCTAACGGATACTTGAGTCATCCACCCCAGCATTGCACTCGCTATTGCGAATCCACCAAACCAAACCCATGCAGAGATATTTGCAAACGAAAACAAGTCACGATGAATCAATGAAGCGATAAAGACTCCGAAGGCAAAAACAAATGTCCCGATGAGAACGACGCGCACTTCATCCCATCTTTCCATGCGACTAATTAATAAACTTCCGATTCCATACGAAAGAAACGGTGCTGAATAAATTTGTGCTAACAATGGAGTAATTTTCCAGGGCCAGTTATTCACCATCATCGCTGGAAAAAATAAAAGCAACAGGGCTAACAATGTGACTATGATTCCTTGAATCAATACATATGTTTTCATCCAATTTGGAATGGATGAGCCGTTTCCTTTTTCGTTCAAGTTTCGATGAGTCCATGCTACCCAGATGGCAATGGCAGGATAAATAAAATAAGCCCCAAACCAAATCCAAACTTGTGTGCGGCTGTAATCAAATTCGCCTAAATAAAAAAGTGATACGATGAATAACATGCCTGTCCAAATGGCAATCATCGGAACCATAATTTTTACTTCAAAATATTTTTGTGAAAAAACTCCAGCAATCATAAATGCTGTGCCAGATAAATACATTGCCCCTAAAAACCTAGCATGTAATGGTGGCACCAACCATGGAATGGCTTGGTCTACTTTTGTTGGAATAAAATATCCCCACACACCAACCCATAATGCCAACAAACCAACTGCTACAAAATAAAACCTCAAGTTGCGTGTCACCATTTGCATTGAGTCACCTCGGTTATGATGATATGTTTACAGATTCAATTATAAACATAATTTTGTGGTTAAATTGAACTAAGGAGCGTGCCATGCCCTCAAACGAATTTCAAACTTTTCTTGAACAATATCCCACTTTCAAACAAACTGAGTCAATAGATTCACTTCGTAAAAAAGATTATGCCC
>DQGV01000435.1 GCA_003524705.1 Anaerolineae bacterium
GGGTAGAAGGTTTCGGAAAAATCTTCACGCCAAAGAAATAAAAGAGCCTATTTCTAGGCTCTTTCACGCTAATCCTACACGGATTATCTCCCTCCAGACTTATCTGGATTAGTGATTATTATATGCTTTTTCATAAAAATTGCAAGTATAGAACACATGTTCTAATTTTGTTCTAATCTTGCTTTGTGTCCTTATACATCAAACGTTTACCACCTACTTTTTTGAGGGCTGATACTGTTCGTTGTGCGTCTGTTATATCTCGGCGGTTATAACGGAAAGCAAATTCATCTACATAGCGGTCAAGATGTTGTTCGCTCACATGATGGAATGTACCTGTTACGCCACGTTTAAGAAGTGCAAACCAACCTTCAACAGTGTTTGTGTGAACATTGTCGCGGACATACTCGCCAGTGGCATGGTCAACGACTTCGTGATTAAATTCACGGTCAAGTCCGTTATAAACTGTGTACTTATCAGTCATAACAGTAGCGTCTTTTGAAACATTTGCGCGGATGATTTCTTTAATGTTTTGTCCGTTCACAGATGAAACTTTCATAGCCCGCATTTCACCGCCACGATTCACAAGAGCAAACACAGGAGTCTTAGTCTTTTCACTTCGACCTTGATTGTTTTTTGTTCTCTTGTTAGCGTGCTTGTTCTTTTCTTTACCGCCGATATATGTTTCGTCTGCTTCTACTTCACCGTTTATTAATTCGGCTAAAGGTTCTTGAGTCATTGCAAGTCTTACACGGTGAGCCATGAACCAAGCGGTCTTATATGTTACGCCTAATGTTCTATGTAATTGGTGAGCGGAGATACCTTTTTTAGATGAACACATCAAATATATAGCCATGAGCCAGTCGGCAATCTTAATGCGTGAGCCTTCAAAGATTGTGCCAACGGTAACGGTAAACTGTTTGCGACATGCAGAGCATTTATATAAACCCTTGCGAGTCTTGCTTCCCTCTTTGGGAGTGAGTTTATATGCTTCATTGCTTTGGCAATGAGGGCAAACAGGCGAGCCGTTCCAACGAATAGCCTCTAACATTTCTCTGGCTTCGTCCTCGCTCATATTTCTTAGTTGTTTGAATGTGATATTATCCATTTATGCGTTCTCCAATACCCCAATCTTACATCAAAACGCTGGGTTTGTCAAGTATATAATTCCCTAAAAATAAACTTGTAAAGGGCTTTACCGAGAAATATAACTTGAACATACTAGTATATTACGAGCATACAACTGATGTCCATGTTGCACTTGCGAGAGAAAAAGAAATCAAAAAATGGCGCAGAGAAAAGAAGAATAATTTGGTTGTGACAATGAATCCTGAATGGAAAGACCTAAGCTTGGATTGGCAAGTAGAAAAGATTTCGCCCGTTGGTCGAAATGACAAACCCAACACATCTGTCATTTCGAAGGAGCGTAGCGACTGAGAAATCTTACACACGTTTAGCAATATTTCTCCCTGAACCTTGGCCCCACCCACCTGATATACCTACCCTTGTGAGCTCCCAGCCTCCCCTGAAGGGGAGGAGTTAAATTCTCACGCAACAGACTCCCTCTCCTTTAGGACGTGTGCCACGAAGTGGTAGAGGGTTGGGGAGAGGTCAGATTGAAAAACTTGTATTGGGTTCAGTAAGAAGATTATAATTCCTAGAGTTAAAACTTATAAAATAGGCACTAAATGAAATCTAAAAAATGGATTGATCCTCTTAGTGAAGATGCTATATCTTATGCTGCTTTTGCATGGGGCTCTGGAATCGCAGGTGCACGAATAATTATTGCAGATGCTATAAAGGAAGAAATCTTAAGTAATCCTATTCCTCTAGAAGAATTCAAAGAATATGTTGATTCTTTTCTTAAAGAAGAACCAAAACAAACAAAAATTGCGAGAGAAATTAAAGTTAACTCTAAAGGCAAACTTGAAATCCCTGATCCACAACTTGATATGCTTTATCGTGTATGGGATGCACATAATGACAGCGTTCTTGATCAAAAGCAAAACGAAAAACTACACTCCTCAAATGAATATACATCTCTTATTTGGCTGGTCATTGTTTCAATTGGGATAATCGCACTTTTGTATTTTATTGCCGTTACTTTTACAAAGAATCCTGATTTGCTTGGTGGACTTGCTTGTATATTGGTTTCGTTGTTTTTACTTTACCAAACTTATATTACGGGAAAGATTCGCTTAACATTTCGGGCTAGTTTGTATATTTGGTTACTACTTATAGCAGGTATTGTATTTACTTTTGAAAATATAAAAGTTTTTTTTACTACTATACCTAGACCAACAACCACTCTAGTTGAGCCTACGATGGCACGAATACCAACTTTATCATCTGATGTTATTACAAAAACTCCTTCCTGTTTCTACTGGTCGCAAATTACTCCTAATATGGCTGGACAAATACATTGTGTGTACGGAACTGTAATTAATCATACTGAAGATTGGGAAAATGAACTTACTCGTTTTTATTTTGGAACAATTGAAGAATTTTTTATTGTAAGTAATTACCGCTGGGAAACTCCTTTTGAAGGTGAATGCATTCAGGTTAAGGGCGAAATACTACTTAATACTTATGATATTCCTTACATAAAAATTGAAGACCGAATAGATTATTGTAATTAAATTTTATTTTCTACTTACAAAGGAACCTTATGTTCAACCTCCCCGATGATGAAATTCTCCCGCTCTCAAAAGAACACGTATTCTGGACTTGGTCTGCGCAAGCCAAAGTGAATCCAATTGCAGTTAAAAAAGCAAAAGGAGTTTACTTTTGGGATGTAGACGACAAAAAATATTTAGACTTTAATTCCATGACGATGTGCGTCAATATTGGTCATAGCGATGAGCGCATCATCAAAGCCATGCAAGCACAAGCGGGTGAGTTGCCTTATGCCGCGCCGGGCATGACCACGAAAATCCGTGCGTTGGCGAGCAAAGCTGTGGCAGATGTCACACCGAATAAAGCCTTGAGCAAAATTTTATTTACGCTCGGCGGCGCCGATGCAAATGAAAACGCCATCAAACTCGCGCGCGGTTATACAAAAAGACATAAAATCTTAACGCGTTATCGTTCGTATCACGGCGCAACGGCTGGCGCAATGGCGGCAACGGGTGATCCGCGCCGCGTGGCTTGGGAGCCAAATCTCATGCCTGGCGTGGTGCACTTCCTCGACCCGTATCGTTATCGTTCCACATTTCATCAGTCCCAAGCAAATATTTCAGAAGAAGATTTTGCACGCGATTATGTGAATCATTTGGAAGAAATTATT